>DATNLV010000132.1:0-2544 GCA_035602665.1 Bryobacteraceae bacterium
TCGGCGCCAGCTTCACCTGCGTGCAGGCCTTCGAATATGCCCACGCCGCGTTCTCCTTCGCCGGCAACATCTACGGCGCCACCTTCTTCATGGCGACCGGCTTCCACGGCTTCCACGTGCTGGTCGGCACCATCTTCCTGATTATCTGCCTGATCCGCGTCTATGCCGGGCATTTCACGCCAACCCAGCACCTCGGCTTCGAATTCGCCGCCTGGTACTGGCATTTCGTCGACGTGGTGTGGCTGTTCCTCTTCATCTGCATCTATGTCTGGGGACACGGCGCAGAAACCATGGCGCACGGCGCGCATTGATCCGCCTTTCTTGAACGCGCTCGACGCAAAAACCGGATTCCACTTTTACTGATCGCGCTCTCTACTGTGCTACAAGAGGGCGGCCGTTGGGCCGCCCTTTTTGTTGTGTGCCGAGTATGAACGACAGCTTGGAGGTGGAAGTCCTCTGTCCAGCCTGATGACGGCGAAGGACTAGCGAAGCGCAAGGGCGACACCGCGAGGTGGGGTCTGAAGAAAGCGTGGAGCAAAGTCGCGGCCCGATGGAGAAAAAACCGGATAACGAGGCCTACCCGGTCGGACGAGCGAGCAACTGATCGCGAAGTCCACGGTCATCAAGGGTCGGGGTGGTAAATCCGGCGGGCGTGCGGCGAAGGCGGTCGGTCTTACCTCGGGAGGTCTGCGCTGTGTCCCGGTTTGGGGACTGAGGCCGTCGTAAGGCGATCTGACCACAGCGCAGAAGTCAGCCGAGGGCATAGTAGGCGGCAGCGCGCCGCCGAAGGCCCGAACGGTGGAAGAGGCTATTAGAGCGGCGATCTCGTGCGAACCATGCGGCAGAAGAATCAGATCGAACTGAACTTGGGCACCGGCGCGGAGGGTGAAGCCCGAAGCGCCGCCGCCCGAGAGTCCGAAGCGCGCACGGCGAAAGCCTGTCTCGAACGCCCGGCGGTCGCGGAACCGTCGATGGAAGCAATGGTCGAGCGTGAGAACCTGAAAGAAGCGTTGGCGCAAGTGAGGCGCAACAAAGGTGCGGCGGGTATCGACGGCATGAGTGTCGATGACTTGCCGAACTACCTGAAGGAGCACTGGCCTGCGATCCGGGCGCAGCTACTTGACGGCACCTACAAGCCACAGCCGGTGCGGCGCGTGGAGATACCGAAGGCGTCGGGCGGCGTGCGGCTGCTCGGCATTCCGACGGTGCTCGACCGCTTGATCCAGCAGGCGGTAATGCAGGTACTGCAAGCCGACTGGGACCCGACGTTCTCCGAGACGAGCTTCGGCTTCCGGCCGAAGCGCTCGGCGCATCAGGCGGTGGAGCGGGCGCAGGCGTATATTGCGTCCGGATACGCCGTCGTCGTGGATATTGACCTGGAGAAGTTCTTCGACCGGGTCAACCATGACGTCCTGATGGGGCTCATTGCCAAGAGGGTTGCTGACAAGCGCATCCTGAAGCTCATCCGCGGCTTTCTGACCGCGGGCGCGATGGAGGGAGGACTGGTCAGCCCGACGGAGGAAGGCACGCCGCAGGGTGGCCCGCTCTCGCCGCTGTTGTCGAACCTGATGCTGGATGTGCTGGACAAGGAACTGGAGAAGCGCGGTCACCGCTTCGTGCGCTACGCCGACGACTGCAACATCTATGTGCGCAGTCAACGTGCGGGAGAACGGGTGATGGCCGGTATCGAACGGTTCCTTGCGAAGCGCCTCAGGCTGAAGGTCAACAAGGCCAAGAGCGCGGTCGCCAAGCCGAGCGTCCGCAAGTTCCTGGGCTTCAGCTACACGAGTGGACGAGAGCCGCGACGGCGCATCGCGCCGCAGGCGATCGCCCGCTTCAAGGCAAGAGTTCGGAAGCTGACGCGGCGCAAGTGCGGCCGCAGCCTCGCGCAGATCGTCAAGGAGCTGTCCGTTTACCTCATCGGGTGGCGCGGCTACTTCGGCTTCTGTCAAACCCCATCGGTGTTGCGTAAGCTTGACCAGTGGCTCAGGCGGCGGTTGCGCGCCATCGCCTGGAAACAGTGGAAGCATGGACGCGCTCGCTTCGCCGAGCTGCGACGTCGCGGCGTCGGCCGGGACCTGGCGGCACAGACCGCCGGAAGCCCTCATGGCCCATGGCGGCTCAGCAACAGCCCAGCGCTCTCCCTCTCGATGCCAAACACCTACTTCAGCTCACTCGGCCTGACTTCCATCGCAGACCTGCGACATGCATAATCCAGCGAACCGCCGGATACGGACCCGTATGTCCGGTGGTGTGGGAGGGGAGGAGCCGCGAGGCTCCCCCCTATCCCGATTCGCGATACGCGGAAGGCCATCGCATGCAGGACCAGACCTTACCCACGGTGACCCAGAGCGCGCTGCGCGGGCTTGCCTGCAAATGTCCGCGCTGCGGCAAGGGAAAGCTCTACGCGGGCTTCCTCAACCTGCGGCCGAGATGCGAATCCTGCGGGCTTGACTATGCCTTCATCGACACCGGCGACGGGCCGGCGATCTTCATCATCATGCTCGCCGGCGCCATTGTCGTAGGCTGCGCGCTGATCGTGGA
>DATNLV010000380.1:0-3361 GCA_035602665.1 Bryobacteraceae bacterium
CCTGCCAGTAGTAAGTAGTCGCCCCGCTGAGCGTCCCCGGAGTGTAACTGGTGCCGGCGATGTTAGTAACTAGCGGCGGCGGCGAAGCCGTTCCGAAGTACACGTCGTAAGACGTCGCCCCGGTAGATGCGTTCCAGTTGAGCGTCGGAGCCGCCGGAATCCCCGTCGCCCCGTTGGCAGGCGAGATCAGCACCGGCGGAGCAACCTGCGTCGTGAACGACCACGTCGCGGACTTCGTCGCCCCGCCGCCATTCCTCGCCCCAACCTGCCAGTAATACACCGTGCCCGCATTCAGCGTCCCCGGCATGTAACTGGTAGCGGCGATGTTAGTAACCAGCGGCGGCGGCGAGACGGTTCCGAAGTAGACGTCGTAGGAAGTCGCGCCGGTCGCGGCATTCCAGTTGACGGTCGGCGCGAGCGTCACCCCGGCGGCCCCGTTGGCGGGCGAGATCAGCACCGGCGCCGGCGGCGCGGATACCTGCGTCGTGAACGACCATAGTGCGGAGGCCGTCGAGCCGTTGCCGTTCCTGGCCACCACCTGCCAGTAGTACACCGTACCCGCGCTGAGCGTCTCCGGGGTGTAGCTGGTGCCGGCCGTGTTGGTCGCAAGCGGGGGCGGGGAAGTGGTGCCGAAGTGGACGTCGTAGGAAGTCGCGCCGGCCGTGGCATTCCAGTTGACCGTTGGCGTCACCGACACCCCCGCGGCCCCGTTGGCGGGAGAGATCAGCACTGGCGCCGCAGGCGCGGTTCCCTGCGTCGTGAACGACCACATGGCCGAAGCGGTCGAGCCGCCCGCGTTCTTGGCCACCACCTGCCAGTAGTAGACCGTATTCGCGCTCAGCGCGCCCGGAGTGTAGCTGAGGCTGGTAGTGTTGGTCGCCAGAGGCGGCTGCGATGCCGTGCCGAAGTACACATCATAGGAGGTCGCACCCGAGGAGATACCCCAGCTCACACTCGTGCTGATGGAAACTCCCGTGGCGTTGTTGGCGGGGGACAACAGCGTGAATGACCCTGGCGCGCCCGCGCCCAGCAACCCAAAGACGCCGACCCCGCTGGTTGTCCCCACGTAGACCTTGCCATTGGCGATCATCGGCGTGATGAATTTGTTTCCCGTGCCAAACTGGTCGCGCCCGCCCGCCGCCTGATTGCTGTTGTAGAGTTCGGTCCCCAGGTTCGCGGCGTCATAGGCGTGCAACACCGCGGGATCGGTGTTCTCGGTCGCCCACACGATCCCGTTGCTGGCCCCGTTGGCGGAGACGCTGGGCGTCGCGCCTGGGTACACGAACGTAGTTGCGCTTTGGGAGGATGCCGTGGAGGGGAGCCGGGCACTGGAGAAAGGGAACGCCTTCAGCGTGTCGCCCACCGCGCCGTAGTAAATGACGCCCTCAAAGTATGCCGGCATGGAAAACACCTGGCCGCTCAGCGCCCCCGTGATGTCCTGATAGATATTGCTATTGTTACTGGGATTGAATTTGCCCATGTTGTCGCGGTCGGCGACATAGATATGGCTATCCTTCCCGGCGCCCACGGCCAGATGACGAGTCTTGCCCATGGAATCGGTCAAATCGGGCACCACAAGCGCGCCCCCGGACCCCAGGTCTTCGTCGGTATTGTTCTCAGACACCACGTTGAACATCGCGAAATAGTCCGCCACCGCCAGATGGCCGCCGCTGGTAGAGATGTGCAGGAAAGCATTGCCGAAATCCCCCTGATTGGGGAACCCGCTCGCGTTCAGTGTGGTATCGAAAGTTCCATTGGCATCCAGGGCGAAGATGTTGCCGTTCGCGTCAGCCGCCGGACCCGCGCCCGCGCTCCAGAACGAGCCTTCGTTACCGTTCGGGGTGACGTTCAACACCGTCGCCTGCACCAGACTGCTTTCGTTGTAACCGATCATCCATCCGGTGTAAGGCCGGATATCGCAGTGCGACGACCAGGCTGTATACACCACGCCACTCATCAGCAGCAGGCCGGCCCGCTCCTTGTATTGCGCGGGATCGAAAATCACATTGCCGCCCGAGCTGTTATCGCCCGTGCCGGGGTAAGTGGCCCCGACCGCCATCGGCCCGCCGAACTGTTCCGCCCCGGTGGTGAGATCCAGGGCATGCAGCCGTTGGAAGTATTGGCCGGCCCCGTTCTTGCTCATGGCCACCACATACACAGTGCCGTGGGGACCCGCTCCCAGATCGATAACCGGTGTCGCCGTGACCCCGATCTCCGGAGTGACCTGGCTGCAGCCACGGTCGTCCGATGTGGTTTCGCCCGAGAGCAGCATCGAAGCGTGCCACAGGGTCGTGCCGGTGTCCGCATCGAAGGCGTAAACGCTGCCGTGCTCGGTGGCGACGACCAGCACATTGTGCATGCCGCCCGCGATGGCGATCCCGCCGACCCAGAGAGGCTCCGCATCCACCTTCCCATCCACCGAAATCACGAACAGCTTGCCAAATGTACTGGAATTGACGTTGGCAGTAGTAAGAATGGTCTCGTTTAACTGCTGCCCCGTGCGGGCATTGTCGTTGTGATAAGTGAGAACGTTAGGCGTAGCCGCCGCAAGCCCGCCCGCAAACGCACACAGGAGAAAAAACCGGTGAGCATCCATGCCCCGCACCCCCACCTGAAAGCCAGTTTACCCCGCGCGCGCCGCGCGCCGCTTGGACGCCCAGTACGTTCACCGGGAGCGCGCCGGCGCCCGAGGACCGCGTGCATCTGTGCGCGACTACTCCTCCGCCAGCAGGCGTCTTGCCGCAGCCCTCACGTGGTGTCCGAGGTCCCGCTTTCCGCAGGTGACTCGCAGGAGGTTGCCGGAAGGTGGATCGGTCCACGATAATGGGTCTCAGAAAGACAGTCGCATGATCAGGCTTTGTAAGACCGCCTGTACGCAAGCTCTAGTCGTGCTCTGGCTGATCTTGATCCCAGGCAGTCCCCTGTCCGGCGGCGCAGGACAGCATCCCGCCTGGATCATCCCACCGGCGCCTCCGGCCGGCTTCTGGTACGCCGAGCTCTCCGTCGAAGGCGGGAACCGGCTGTCCGCGCTGGGTGTATCTACCTTCTTAGGGTCGCGCGGCCTCTGGTTCAGGGGCGGACTCCGCTCCGGCGGGGCGGAGTGCACCTTCGCCGAGATCGAACTGCCCTGGCCGGCTCCGCCTGCCGATCACCTGTCGTTCGACTGCAAGACCCTTTCGCAGCACAAATGGGCGTTGAACGGTGGGCATGTCGATCTGACCTTCAGCGGGGAGAATCGCGAAGTCACCGCGCTCTGGCGGCATGACGGCGCTTCGACAACCCTGCTCCTGCACAGGCCTTCACAGAAAGGCACGTCTCGCTACCTGGGCGACTGGGTCTGGGGCCCGTCTCCGGCACCTTG
>DATNLV010000382.1:0-3181 GCA_035602665.1 Bryobacteraceae bacterium
TGGCCGAGGGATTCCAGACGATCATCGCGGGAGCGCCGCCGGCCAGTGTAATGCTCATCTGCCACGTTCCGGCCCCGTCGATCGAGACGCCGGTGAGCGAAGCGCCGGTCAGCCAGCGTTCGAGGACGCCGAAAGCCACGCCGGCCTTGGTGAGCTGGCGCGGATCGTTCTCCTCGGTAGCGGCGCAAAACGTGGAGCCCTTGCTCCAGGTGTACCAGTCGTAGCGTGCCGACCCGTAGGCCAGATCGACCAGGTAGCGGCGCACGATATACGCCGCGCCCTGCAGTTCGGAGACGGTCTGATCGCCGGAAGCGCCTTCGGTGTCCCAGAACGGCATATTGGCGACGCCGTTCTTGGCCATGACCAGCCGCACGTTCGCGATGGAGGGGCCGATCGTCTCGGGCGCCAGGAGGTAAGTGTAGAAGTGGAACGGAATAACGTCTACGTACCCCACGATGCCCCCTTGCAGCAGCTGGTCTAAGTAGCCGGCCGCGTAAGGAACCGGTGCGACGACGGTGTTACCCGGGTCGATCGCCTTGAGGATCGTATAGGCTTCCTGAGTAAGTTGAACTAACTGTGGAACCGTGCCGGCATAGTAAGTAGGATCGTTGGGTTCGTTCCATATCTCGTAATTGCGGATCCGCCCTTTGTACCGCTGCCCCACGGCCGTGATGTAATCGCGCCAGTCCTGAATGTCTTTGGGCGGGGCAGGGGCGCCGGCGCCGATGTAGTTGACGTTGTCCGGCTGCGACGAGGCCCACCCCGGCGACTGGCCCATCGTCAGCAGAATCTGCGGGACGCCGTTGGCCTCGGCCGCGGCCACCCACAGGTCCAGCGTCTCCCAATCCCAAACGCCTTTCACCGGTTCGAGCGCCGTCCATGCCGTCTCCGAGTCCCACAGGCGAAGCTGGCCGAACGGAAACTGCGGCCATGGGACCCCGCCGCTGACAGGATTGCCGCCGGCGTCGGTGAACGCGACGTCGTCCACCCAGAATGTGCCCGCGTAGGCGGCGTAGAACATCAGATACACGTCGCCCGTGTCGTGGACCACGCCACTTACCGTGACCTGCTGCCAGTTAGCCGTCAAGGTGGCCGTGGTTTGCGCGTACGCGGCATAGGGTGACGCTTGCTGGCGAAGAATTACGTTAACCCTCAAGCCGGGGTCGCCGCGCATCCAGGCGCTGAACGTGTAACTTCGCTCCGGGATCACCGTGACCGGCTGGGCGAATTGCACCGCGCCGGAGCCCGGGCTCTGCCCATAAATCTTCTGCGCCGTCGTGCCGCCGTGGGGATTGACCGCGTCCTGGGAGTAAGTGACCGTAGGGCTGGCCCAACTTGAGTTATCGGTCCAGTGGGCGGCGATCTGCCCGCTGATGCCGTTCGTCACTCCGACCTGTGTGTAGGGCGGCTCCATACCGGCATTTCTCAAGAAGCTCTGCTGGTAGTTGGCGACATGCATCCCGAAAAACGTCGGCGCGATGGGGCCCAGGTTGGGCGAGAGACCGGGCGATCCGGCCGCATAGGAAACGGCGACGTCATCGATCCAGACCGTCCCGGGTGTGCTCATGCCCAGGATCAGGTAGACGGCCTCGGTGGTCGTGATGTAGCCGATCGTAGTAATCTGCTGCCAATCGCTCGTGAGCGACAGGGAGCTCTGGATGTAGGTCGTATACGGCGACGCGGCCTGTTGTATGGAAAGCGAAACCTGAACGCCGGGCGTGCCGCGCACCCAGGCCGAAAGCGTATAGACATTGCCCGTCTGCTGTCCGAATCGCTGGATCATCTGGAAGCGGTCGCCGCCAACGCTTGACACCACGACCTTCTGCGACGCGGCGCCGCTGTGCGGATTGACCGTGTCCTCGGAGTAAGCGATCGTGGGGGCCGGCGCCTGCCAGTACGAGTTGTCGGACCAGCCGTTCGCGATCTGTCCGGTGATGGTGGCCTGGCCGGCGTTCACCGCGACATACGGCTCCTCCATCCCGGGATTGACCAGAGTGACTTGCGTTTCGGCGAATGCCGGCAGCGCCAGCAGCGCGCACAAAAGGGCTTTCATGACGAGATCCATTATATTAGGGCGTGGCGACCCTTCGGCCGGCGATCTGTCTGGCGCTCCTGTTTTCCGCCCTCCTGTTCGCCCAACTCGCCACCGGTTTCATCGAGGGGCACGCGCCCGCCAGTATCGAGGTCGTCATCACCGCAGGCCCTGGTTTTCGCGCCACGGTGGTCGCCGACGCGAGCGGCCACTTCGCCATCGCGCTCCCCGCCGGCCGTTACGCCGTCTTCATCGGCAACCGGGGTGCCATCACCCTGCAAGTAACCGCCAACGAAACAACCCGGCTCGATCTCGATGCACTCCCGCCGCCGCCCGAGCCCGCCTACCCGGAAGGGCTCAGCCGCGAGCCCGCCACCGTATCTCAGCCCCTCAATTTCGGCGACCTCGCCGACAACCGCCTCGCAGTCCAATCGCAGGGCGCGGCTTCGTGGACCGACACCCACTACACCCTCGCCGGCATGGACGCCACCGATTCCTACCAGCCCGGCCGTCCCGCGATCCTACCGGACGTCGAGGCTTCCGAGGAGCCCGGCGAGTCCTGGCACGGCGCGCTTTCGACATCGGACACCGCCTCGTTCCTCGCCAACACGAACCTGCCCGTCCCGGCCGAGCGCGGAATCGTTCAGCAATCCGAGCGCTTCACGTCCTTCACGCGGGACCGCATCGAAGCCGGCGGACCCCTGGCGAACTGGGCCGACCTGATCGCCTCCGTCGCCGGACAGTGGTCGGCCCAAACCGTCCCACTGGCCCCGCCCGGCTCCGAACAGCACACCCGTCTGCTGTTCGAAGACGTGCGCGGCCGCATCCGCGCCGGCAGCCGCGACCAGATCGAAGCGCTCTACAGCGGATCGAGCCTGCACCTGTCCGGCTGGGGCGAGCCCGTCGGCTTCGAAGCCTTCGCGGGGGGCCGCATGATGCCGCAGTTCCCCCTGCCTGGAGGTTTCGCCGGCGAGAGCGAGCGGGACCGCTTCGCCTTCCTCCAAGCCGGATGGACACACCTGCTCGCGCGTGGCCTCTTCCAGGCGCGCTACGGATACTCCGCCGCGAATCTCGACACCACCGGAAGCGGCAACCAGAGCAGCATCGAACTGCTGGGCGGCGCGGTCACCGGAGCGCCTCCACTCGCCA
>DATNLV010000388.1:0-8865 GCA_035602665.1 Bryobacteraceae bacterium
CCAGAAATCCGGGGCCGCGGCCGCAACCGCCTTGGGAGCATTGCTCAGCTCCGGCACGTACCGCAGCAATTCGCTGTGGGAGTCGACGACGGTTTCGCTCGTCGTCGTGAGGTATTGCTGGAAAGCTTCATCGCCCAGGACCTCCCGTACCGACGGACGGCCATCGAAGGAGCCCAGGCTCTTTCCGTATGAGGCGATGAAGTAAACCGGGCCCGACGTGCCTTCCATGCCCTGCGATACGGCCAGGGTGAGTTTCTGTTCGTTCTTCTCCCAGGCTTCCTTAATGCGCTTGATCTGGGCCTCAAACTCGATGCTGTGCCCCGGCTTCACGTGCACCGTGTTGATCCGGACCCAGCGGGACTGGCCGACGTACTTCGCCCACTCGGCGGGATCGGACGGGTAGTTCGCACTCAGGTCCGGGCGCCGCTTGCGGAGCTCGCTGCGCGAACTCACGATCATGGAGTTGAAATCCTGCATGGCCTTCTTGCTTTCGACCGGCCCGAACGCCTTGTTCACCGCGGCCATAAATGCATCGGAGCCCTGATCGATGCCCGCATAGCCATCGCGGGCCGACACGAACATAACCGTGTTGTTCTCGCCGTATTCGGTGCTGAGCGCGAGCCAGGTATCGCCGTTGGCCCGGTTGGCTTCCACGAAGCGCTTGTTCAGCGCGTCGAAATCGGCGCGCCGTTCCGGCTTGACTTTGACAACCAGGATGTCGAGGTATTGGTCTTTTTGTTGGGCCGCGGCCGAACCGGCGAGCAGCATTCCCGTGGTGAGTAGCAACAGGGTGTTTCGCATGTGTTTTTCTCCTCTGAGTTGGAACTGGAACTGGACCTGCTGTCAGGATGGTACACCAGGAATACTGGGCTGCGCAGCGGACTCGCGCATTCCAGATAATGGTGGTGGAATGCCTCTTATCCGCTGGCAGAGCGCGGTGGACTTCTTCGTGCTCGCCGCAGCCATCTATGTACTGCTGCGGTGGGCCAGGCAGGCGCGGGCGGTCCGGATCGCGCTGGCGATTCTAGGCCTCAACTCCGGCGCCCTCGTGGCGCGCAACTACGACCTCACCATCACCAGTTGGGTGCTCAGCGCGGCGGGCCTGCTGGCCGTGGCCGTTCTGCTGGTGGTGTTTCAGCCCGAGCTGCGGCACACGTTCATGCGCCTCGACGCGGTCATGCGCTCCGGCTGGCGGGAACGCGGCACGGCGGAGCCGGCGCGCCGCGCGATCACGGAGGCGGCTTTCAGCCTGGCCGCGCAGCGCGTCGGTGCGCTCATCGTTCTGGTCCAACGCGCGTCGATCGCGGAGCTGATCCAGGGCGGCACGCGGCTGGGCGCCGAGGTGACGCGCGAGCTGCTCGAGGCCATCTTTCAAAAGGGCTCGCCGCTGCACGATGGCGCCGCCATCATCGAGGGCAACGCGATCGCCCGCGCCGGCGCCGTGCTTCCGCTCACCCAGCGCTCCGACGTTCCCGAGTTCTACGGCACGCGGCACCGCGCCGCCATGGGCCTGGCCGACCGCTCCGACGCGCTGGTGATCGCGGTCTCGGAAGAACGCGGCACCGTCACGCTGATCGAGGACGGCCGATCTCTGGCGATTTCGGGGCCCGAGCAACTGTCCGAGGCGCTGAGGCGGCTGGAGAGCGAATCGCAGGTGCCCAGGCCGTCGCCCTGGCGCCTTGCCCTGACCAGCAACCTGCGGCTCAAGCTGGCCGCGTGCGGCCTCGCCGCCGGCCTGTGGGGCCTGGCCCTCTACACCGCCGGAACAACGGTGCGCACGGTTACCGTCCCGGTGGTGTTCAGCAGCGTTCCGGCGGGCATGAACGTCGGCTCGCAATCCGCCCTCGAAGTGGAAGTGCAACTCCGGGGCAATCCATTCAGCATGGCCGCCGCGTCCCTCGGTCGCCTGGTCGCGACCCTCGACTTGAGGGGCGCCCAGCCCGGAGTGCGCACGGTCAACATCCGGTCCAGGGACCTGGCGCTCCCCCCGGGCATTCGCTTCGAGCGGGCCTCGCCGCCCAGCGTCTCCGTGCGCCTGATGGCGGGTAGGTGAGCCGGTGAAGAAACCCAGTTGGGCGTTCGTCGAGAATCTGCTCATTCGGTTGATGTATCTCGCAGGTTCCGCGATCATGGCCGTGTTGGCCCTGTTTTGTATTGCCACGTCTGTCTTTTACATGGCGGATGCAGTCAAGGCCCGCAATCTCGTGCGCTTTGGGACGGCGCTCGGCGGGTTGCTGATGTCCGCCTGGCCGGCCGTGGGCGCCTGGTCGATGGCTCTGTCCTTCCGGGCCAGGCGCGGGCTCGGCGCCTCATGATCCGCGGCGCCACAGCGTAGCCACGGACCCGACACGGTTATAATCAAAGCACCGCACCTGGCGGCTTTCTGGGGGATGCTATGCCGCACCTGTTCGCCGGAACCTCCGGCTTCGCCTATCCGCAGTGGAAACCCGACTTCTATCCAAAGGACGTGCCGCAGAAGAAGTTCCTCGAACACTACGCCGCGCGGCTCAACGCGGTCGAGATCAATTACACGTTCCGCCGCTTGCCGGCCCCGGCCACGCTCGAAAACTGGGCCGCTTCGACGCCCGCCGGGTTTCTGTTCGCGCTCAAGGCGCACCAGCGCATCACCCACATCCGCCGGCTCAAGGACGCGGGCGAGGCCACGGAAGTGTTCCTGAAGGTGATCGATCCCCTTCGCGCCGCGCGCAAACTCGGGCCGGTCCTGTTCCAGTTGCCGCCGCAGCTGCATGCGGATCCCGAGCGGCTGTCTGCGTTCCTTGAACTGCTGCCGCGCGATCTCCGCTTCGCTTTCGAGTTCCGCCACCCGTCGTGGCTGAACGACGAGGTGTACCGGCTGCTCGAAGCGCGCAACGCGTGCCTCTGCCTGGCGGAATCGGAAAAGCTCGAGGTGCCCCAGGTGATCACGGCGGACTTCGTCTATTTCCGCCTGCGCAAGCCGGACTATACGCCCGCCGACCTTGCCGCGATCGGGGACAAATGCCAGGACCTGCTGGGCGCGGGTAGGGACCTGTTCGTGTTCTTCAAGCACGAAGAGACGCCACAAGGCGCGCTCCAGGCCGAGAGTCTGCTCCAGAGATTTGGGCGTCCCTCCACGCAGCAAGCGTCATCGTGACGTATCGGCTCGGGCAACTTCCAAGCCGAAACACAAACTGCCAGACGCTACGGTGTTCGCGGACGTTGCCCGGAACGGCAACTTAGGGTACGAATGTGGTGGTTCACGTCCGCGCCGCGCTGGCCTGCTCCTTCCAGCGTTGGACGTTCACACCCATCACGATGAGCCATAGCATCAACGATGCTTCCGCGACGATTCCAAGGACCTTAAGGCCGGTGGACAGATGGCTTGCGAGCGGTGACAGAAAGGTCAGCCAGCCCAGACCGGCGAGCGCCATCAGCACGCCCAGGATTCGTGGCAGAAAAGTCGACTTGAAAATGAGGTAGCCGAGCAGGAGGCAATACGGCCCGAAAAACAGCAGGCTGTTGATTCTGTAGGGAGCGAGCTTAAAGAGGCCCAGTACATCATTGGCGCATCCCGCGAGGCTGAAGAACGCCGCGAGCAAAGAAAGGCTCCTGTTCACTGGCCTAAACAGGTAGTAGAAGAGCAGTGTTACGGCGATGTAGAACGCGTGGGAGATGAGGTTGACGGCGTCATATAGAACAAGCTGGCCCCTGCCAACGAAGACCTCGCCGGATATTGCCGTCAGAAAGTAGAGCAAATAAACGACGCCGGTAACCCTCGCATTGGGACGCGGCGGCGCCTCTGCAATCCGGTCCATCATTTCATCGCCTCCAGGGGCACGACCTGAACATGGCGACCCCTAAACACTCGCTCCGCTTTCCCGCCGGTTCATCGCATTCTGGATAGGCGCAAAAGTTTCAACTATGAACACTACGAACCTAGCAGGAATGTTAGTCCGGCGTCGCGGCGTCGAATGTCCGTTGCGCCGGACTCTACGAAGGATCCCGGAAAGTGGGCTTCTCGTACTGTGGCCCCAAGGCGTATCACATGCCACGTGACGGTCTACGGCGTGTTGTTCCTGAACAGCGCGACTCCTTCGCCAGGTTTGATCAAGACCCCTATGGGAGAATGGGGCATGAAACGAACCTCTAAACTGGGTCTGGCGGTACTCAACGGCTTGAAATTCAAAGGCGGGATGTTCTGCGGCGTCGCCCTGCTTTCCTTCGCCGCCGGAGCGATCCTAACCGCCCGCCTGATGCATCTCGAGCACGTAAGGGCCGATAGCAACCGCGTCTTCGAGCTTATGGTCTATCACACGATACCGGGGAAAGTGCCCGCCCTCGAGTCGGTCTTTCGCGATGTTTCCAAGTTACAGGACAAGCATGATCTGAATGTCATCGGTTACTGGGTACCCAGCGATGATCCTGCCTGGTCCAATACGTTCGTCTACCTGGTTGCTCATCGCAGCCAGGAAGACGCGAAGAAAAACTGGGCTGCACTGCATGCCGACCCGGCATTTCCGGAGTATAGGAAACAAGCCGCGCTACTCTTGGAAAAGGTAGGCGAGGATTACAAGGTGGACGAAGTTTTCATGCGTCCGACGGATTTCTCGGCGATGAAGTAGGCGCGCCCATGCGTGAACGGTTCTTATTGGCCTTCGGTTGTCTTTTTCTATTCATTCCCCAACTGGCTGGAGCCGGGCGAAACGCTTGGATCGCCACTTGGGCGGCCAGCCCACAATCGGCGGCCCCGGACCCGGACGAACCGCTGCTCAAGATCGAAGACCAGACGGTGCGAGAGCGAGTCAGGTTATCGATTGCAGGAGCGCGGATCCGCCTTCGCCTGTCGAACGAATACGGCACCTCGCCTCTCCTTGTGGGGTCGGCGACGGTTGCCAGGCCGAACGAGCCGGCAAGTGTAAAACCAGGCTCGATTCACGCCGTGACTTTCGGCGGCCGCACTTCGGTCACTATCCCCATTGGAGCGCCCATCCTCAGCGACCCGGTGGACTTTCCCGTCGGCTTCGGCGCTGAGATCACCATCAGCTTGTACTTGCCCACACGCGTCGCTACCCCGACGCTTCACGCGCTGGCGCTGAAACGCGCGGTCGTCTCGAAGCGTGGCGACTATATGTATAGAGAGACGATCGAAGCGGGAACTCTATCCGAATCGTGCCTTTTGGTTAGTGCGGTGCTAGTCCCCGCTCAGCCAAGCCAGCGCCTCGTGGTGGCGTTTGGCGACTCGGTGACTGACGGCGATGGGTCGACCCTGGATGCCGACCGCAATTGGCCCGGCGATTTGATCCGCCGACTTGGAAAGACGCTCGAGGGTTCGCGCGTAGCGGTGGTGAATGAGGGCATAGCCGGGAATCGGCTCTTGAGTGACGGCTCCGGCGCCAGCGAAGGCCTGGGCGCAAGCGCCCTGGCTCGCTTCGATCGTGATGTCATAGCCTTGCCGGGAGTAACGCACGTTGTGCTGCTCGAAGGTGTGAACGACATTGGCTTCGCCGGCGCAAAACTGCGCGGGCTCTACCTTGCCAAGCCATCGGACATCCGCACGCCTGAGGACTTAATCGAGGCCTACCGGCAGTTAATTGGTCGAGCGAACACTCACGGTATCAAACTGATTGGCGCCACGATCACTCCTTTTGAAGGGGTGGACATTCCCGGTTACTATTCGGAATCGAAGGAAGCAGTGCGGCGAGCCGTCAACCAGTGGATCAGGAACAGTGGCTCATTTGATGGCGTGATCGATTTCGACGCGGTTTTACGCGACCCGGATCATCCCGGCAGATTGCTGCCTCGCTTTGCATCGCCAGATCATCTTCATCCCAATGATGCTGGTTACCAAGCCATGGCCGACGCAATCAATCTCGCTCTTTTCAAGTAAGGCCGCGGGCCCTCCGGTGTGACCCTGGACCTCCAGCTTCAGCGCCTTGTCCGCCGCCATCAGATTCGCCGCCCGGTTCGAGCGCCGCGTCGGGAGCCGGCTGCAAGGTCGACTTGTTGAAGTCGAACAGCACGCCGTAGAGCGGTTGGCGGCACGCGACCGGGAATACTTGCCGACAGCGGACGCTGGCGGGAACGCCTGCAACCATAGGGCGGCGTCGACTAATCTGGTAGTGTAGGCTAGCCGGACAGTGCCGAATCAATTCCAAGCTCCACCGCAAGAGCGCGCGCGCAAGGAAGGCCGCGGTGTCACCGTGTGGGTCACCGCCCGCGAGGCTTTCTGGATCGCCCTGGACGCGTTGCGCAGCCACAAGCTCCGCTCCTTCCTCACGCTGCTCGGGGTGGTCATCGCCACCACCACGTTGATCGTGGTCATGTCGATCGTCAACGGCATGAACCTCTATATCGCGGACCACATCGCCAACCTGGGCACCAACACCTTCGTGCTTCACCAGTTCCAGTGGGCGCAGGGCTTCGAATCCTTCCTCAACGCGCGCCGGCGCAATAAGCCGATTCGCATCGAGGATTACGAATATCTGCGGGACGGCCTGCGGGGCTACCAGCAGATCGGAGCATTGGCCCAGCTCAGCCCGAGCCCATCCGCGCGCTACAAGGGCCACCTGATCGACGAGATCCAGTTGAGCGCGGTGACTCCCAGCTTTGCCGATATCGGCCGCGAGAAGATCGAGCAGGGGCGCTACATCAACGATTCCGACTATCAGCACAACGCCCGGGTCTGCATCATCGGACAGGACCTGGTAGAGAAGCTGTTTCCCAACGTGGATCCTCTGGATAAAGAGGTTCAGCTGGCGGGCCTTCCTTTCCGCGTCATCGGCACCACCGAGAAACTTGGTAGCACGTTCGGACAGAGCCAGGACAACTTCGCCATGGTTCCGCTGAGCACCTTCCGAAACACCTGGATGAACCGTCCCGAGCTTATGGTATTCATCAAGTCGCCCGACGGCCCGCACATGGCGGAACTCCAGGACGAAGTGCGCGCCTTGATGCGCGCGCGCCGCCATGTTCCCTACCGCGAGGACGACACCTTCGGAGTCAACGCGTCCGACACGCTGATGAGCGCCTGGAAAAACCTCACCGGCACGATTTTCGCCGTCACCATCGGATTGGTTGCCGTGTTCATGCTGGTGGGCGGAATCGTCATCATGAACATCATGCTGGCCAGCGTGACCGAGCGGACTCACGAAATCGGTATTCGCAAATCGCTGGGAGCGCGCCGCCGCGACATTCTCTGGCAGGTGGTCTTCGAATCCGCCGTGATGGCGACCATGGGTGGAATCGGAGGCGTCCTGTTCGCCGTCGTCATCGCCCGCATCATCAACATCTTCTTCACGGCCGACGTCCCCGTGGCGGCGGTGGTGGTCGGGGTGTCGCTTTCGACGGCCGTGGGCTTGTTCTTCGGCATCTACCCCGCCAGGAAAGCGGCCCGGCTCGAACCCATAGAGGCCCTGAGAACGGAGACCTAGCTTCCATGCCGAAAGCCCGTCAAGACGTACGCGAGAACATGCTGCTGGCGTTCGACACCCTGCGCACGCACAAGTTCCGCTCGTTCCTCACCGTCCTCGGCGTGCTCATAGGCACCACGACGGTGATCGCGGTGACCTCCATCATCGCCGGCCTGGACAAGCAACTGGTGGACGTGGCGGAGCAGTTCGGCACGCGCACGCTGTGGGTGTACAAGCTCCAGCTCGGCGCTCCCCACATGATGACCCGCGAGGAGCGGCTGCGCCGGCCGCTGAGCTACGAAGACGCCATGGCGATAAAGGAGCAGTCCGCCTCCACCGAGACGGTTTCCGTCGAGCTCTTTCGCGAACTCGGGGAGTTCGGAGTGCCCCCCGTCACCGCGCGGTACAAGGGCCATGACATGCTCGACGCCCTCTTCGTCGGCGTAACCGCGGACCATCTGCGGCTCATCAACGCCACGCTCTCCGAGGGCCGCTTCTTCACCGAAGCGGACGATCTCCACCGCCGCGACGTGGCCGTGATCGGCAACGGTGTGCGCGAGAGATTCTTCGCGCACGAAGATCCCGTGGGCAAGATCATTCTGGTTGACGGGCACACGCTGGAGATCATTGGCACGCTCACGAAATTCAAGTCGTTCCTGGGCGACGACCAGAACGACAAGGCCATCCTCATTCCCTATCACTCCTACCAGAAGGCCTACCCCGAGGCCAAGGACAACTTCATCTGCGTGCTGGTCGAGCCAGGCAAGATGGATCGGGCCAAGGACGAAGTGACCGAGATCCTTCGCCGCCGCCGCCATGTCAAACCCCAGGAGCCCGACAACTTCGGCATCTCGAGCGCCGAGTCGGTCATCGGCCAGTTCCGCCAGATCATCGCCACGGTGGGCCTGGTCATGGTGGTGATCTCGTCGATCGGACTGCTGGTGGGCGGCATCGGGGTGATGAACATCATGCTGGTCTCGGTCACGGAACGAACCCGGGAAATCGGTGTGCGCAAAGCCATCGGAGCGCGGCGCAGCGATATCGTCTGGCAGTTCCTTCTGGAAGCCATGACGCTGACCGCGGGGGGCGGCCTGATCGGGATTCTGATCGGCTGGCTGCTCAGCCTGACCATTCGCACGCTGGTGCCGAGCCTGCCTTCGACCGTGCCGCTATGGTCCGTCATCGCCGGGTTCAGCGTCGCCACCAGTGTCGGTCTGTTCTTTGGTCTGTGGCCCGCGCTGAAGGCGGCGCGCCTGGACCCGATCGCGGCCCTGCGTTACGAATGACGTCCTACCACGGGAGTTCCATGCTCAAACTGACCGTTTGCCTGTTTCTTGCCGCAGGTGCCGCGGTGACCGGGGAGCCGCCGTCGCTGCGCGGCTATTCCGACGGCGCCTCGGCCGCGGAGCGCGACTGGGAAGCGAAATTCCGCGCGATCCCAACCACTGACAACCTGCGCGACACTATGCAGCGGCTC
>DATNLV010000390.1:0-14162 GCA_035602665.1 Bryobacteraceae bacterium
CGCGCGCGGCTTCAAAAGGCTCCTCTTTGACATCCGGCACCCCTCGCGGGATGCATTACAGAAACTGGCGCCGAGCCCAAAATTCAAAAACTTCACCACGAACCCAGCCCCGCACAACCCAAGCACCCTGATGCGGATACCCCCGCGCCACCATCGGCCAACGGCCGTCGAGGAACCCCCACCATCCACCCATCCACCATCGACCCGCGCGGGGATCGCCCCGCGCGATAATGTCCGAAGGCCCTCGACCCATGACCACTTCAAGAACTCTCTTCACCGCCGCCGCACTGGCCCTGACGCTGGGCGCGGCACCTCCTCCGAAACCCGCCGGCCCCTGGATGGACAAGACCCTCTCTCCTGATCAGCGCGCCGATCTGTTGATCAAGGCGCTGACGCTCGACGAGAAGATCTCGCTGCTTCACGGAAACGGTTGGGGCGAAATACTCGCCGCGCCTGACAAGCTGCCGGCCAGATCGCTCGGCGGCGCCGGGTTCATTCCCGGCATCCCGCGCCTGGGGATTCCCGATCAGCAGATGGCGGACGCCGCGGTCGGCGTGACTCGCTCGTCCACGTTCGGCCGCTATTCGACAGCGCTGCCATCGGGCATCGCGGAGGCCTCGAGCTGGGACGTCGATCTGGCGCGCGGCTATGGCGCGCTGATCGGCCGCGAGCTGCGCGACCAGGGCTACACCATGTCGCTCGGCGGCGGACTCGACCTCACTCGCGAGGCGCGCAACGGCCGCAACTTCGAGTATCGCGGCGAGGACCCGATTCTGGCCGGCACGCTGGTGGGCGCGGAAATGAAGGCGCTCCAGGAGCAAGGCGTCGTCGGCGACCTCAAGCACTACGCCATGAACGATCAGGAGAGCGGCCGCTCGTTCGTCAACGTGAAGGTTGGAAAGCGGGCCATGCGCGAGAGCGATCTGCTGGCCTTCGAGATCGCACTCAAGGCCTCCAACGCCGGCGCGGTGATGTGCTCCTACAACCTGGTCAACGGTGTCTATGCGTGCGAAAACGACTACCTCCTCAACCAGGTTCTGAAAAGGGACTTCGGTTTTCAGGGCTTCGTCGTCTCCGACTGGAGCGCCACGCACAGCACCGCCAAGGCCGCCAACGCCGGGCTTGACGTGGAGATGCCCGGGCCCGACTACTTCGGCGGCGGGCTTCTCAAGAAGGCGGTGGAGAAGGGCGAGGTTTCCAAGGCCCGCCTCGACAACATGCTGCACCGGCTCCTGCGCAGCGAGTTTGCGGTGGGGCTGTTCGACAAGCCGATGGATCGCCGCGTGCCGAATGTGTTTCACGGCCTGGAGGTGGCGGAGCGCGTCGCGGAGGAAACCATCGTGCTGCTGAAGAACGCGAACGGCCAGTTGCCGCTCGCTGCATCGAGCATCCATTCGATCGCGGTCATCGGCTCGCATGCCGACGCCGGCGTGCTCTCGGGCGGAGGTTCCGCGCAGGTCGACCCGATCGGCGGCAATGCGGTCGCGCAGTCGGGCGAGGTGGTCTGGCACCGCTCCTCTCCGCTGAAAGCGATCCGCGCGAAGGCGGCGGCCGCCAAGGTGGAATACGATCCGGGCACGGACGCGAACGCCGCCGCGGCCCTGGCGAAGGCGTCGGATGTGGCGGTGGTGTTCGTGCATCAGCCCACCAGCGAAGGCGGCGACGTGCCGAGCCTCTCGCTTCCCGGCCAGCAGGACGCGCTGGTAGCGGCGGTGGCCGCGGCCAACCCGCACACCATCGTGGTGATCGAATCCGGCGGCCCGGTCAGCATGCCGTGGATCGACCAAGTGAGCGGGGTCCTGGAGGCCTGGTATCCCGGCACGCGAGGCGGCGAGGCCATCGCGAGTATTCTCTTCGGCGACGTGAACCCGTCGGCCAAGCTGCCCGTCACCTTCGCGAAGACGGAGGCTGACCTGCCGCATCCGGCGGCCCAGGCGCAGCCCGCGCCGGGTCCGGGCGACGATGTCGAGGCGTTCCCCGGCGCTCCCTGGAAGGTGAACAAGAGGCTGTTCGACATTGAATACGACGAAGGACTGCTGGTGGGATACAAGTGGTTCGACGCGAAAGACAAACAGCCGCTGTTCCCGTTCGGCTTTGGATTGTCCTATACCACTTACGGCTACTCGGGCTTGAAGGTGTCGTCTTCGCAGGTGACGTTCGAGGTCCGCAATACCGGCGCACGGGCCGGAGCCGAGATCGCCGAAGTGTACGCCACGCTTCCCCAGGCCGCCGGCGAGCCGTTCAAGCGCCTGGTGGCGTTCAAGAAGGTCTGGCTGGCGCCCGGCGAATCGAAGACTGTGTCGCTCGAACTGAACCCGCACTACCTGTCAATCTTCAATGAAGCGAAGAACGGCTGGGAGTTGGTAACGGGTGAGTACGCGGTGCAAGTCGGAGGCTCCTCGCGCGACCTGCCCCTCCGCGCCACGCTCCGGATCGACTAGCGCTTGCCACACGAATTCGATGGCAAAAAATACGAGCAGGCCTCCGCCCACCAGAAGGAATGGGGGACGAAGCTCATTGCAGAACTCGAACTGCAGGGAACCGAGCGGATTCTCGACCTTGGGTGCGGAGATGGGGCGCTCTCCGCACACCTTGCCGATCTTGTTCCCAATGGGGAGGTCATCGGCGTCGATGCTTCACGCGGCATGATTGAGGCGGCTCTATCGAGGGTCAGGAATAACCTGCGGTTTCTCCTGATGGACATCAACGAGCTGAACTTTGTCGAGGAGTTCGATGTTGCGTTCTCGAACGCCACCCTACACTGGGTCAAGGACCATAAGCGTCTGCTCCGGAATGTCGATCACGCTTTGGTCCGAGGTGGGAGGCTTCGCTTCAACTTCGCAGGCGAGGGAAACTGCTCGCACTTCTTCTCCGTCGTTCGGGAGGCCATGGCGTCCGAGGAATTTGCAGTCCATTTTGCCGGTTTCGTTTGGCCTTGGTACATGCCGTCCCTTGAGGAGTACTCAGCTCTGACGGATGCCAGTGGAATGGAGAATGGGCGCGTCTGGGGAGAGAACGCGGACAGGCACTTTCGGGACGCAGAGGAGATGGTCAAGTGGATCGACCAGCCCAGTCTTGTACCGTTTCTCGCGCACGTCCCGGACAACGCAAAACCACGCTTCCGGGAGTACGTGATCGGGAGAATGATTGAGCAGACCCGACAGGACGACGGCAGGTGCTTTGAGACCTTCCGTCGAATCAACGTGTCTGCGCGGGCTTGTTACTCCAACACCTCGTAGCTGACGTAGGCGAAGCGGCGGCTGTCCGGCGCCCAGGAGTACACGTTCATCGTGCCCTGCCCGCCGAACAGCCGGACCACTTCGTGGATCTCCGGCTTCCCCAGCGTGTCGCCCGGGGCGGGCATGATTCGCAGAACCACGTTCTGGTTGGGCGGGTGGCCTTTGGTCCCCTTGGGAAACGACAGGAACACGATCCACTTCCCGTCCGGTGAAATATGCGGGAACCAGTCTTCGAGATCGTCGCTGGTCACCCGCTCCGCAGCGTGGTCGTTCGGCCCGGCGCCCGAGGCCGGCATCCGCCAGATGTCCCACGAGCCGGAACGGTCGGAGTTCCAGTAGATCCACTTGCCGTCGGGTGAATATTCGGGGCCGTCGTCGTATGCGGGGTCAACGGTCAGGCGCTCCTCGGGGCCGCCCGCAACCGGGATGCGGTAGATGTCGAAGTTGCCGCTGCGCTGGGCGCAGTAGACCACCGACTTGCCGTCCGGCGCCCAGCCGTGGAAGTAGCTCGGCGCCTTCTGCGTGATCTGCTGGGGCACGCCGCCCGCCGAGGGCAGTACATACATCTCGCCGGCGGAGACGACAATCTCGGAGCCGTCGGGCGAGATGCCGTGGTCGTTGTTGATGCCGTTCACGGGCCCCATGTCGACCGGTGCCGGCTCGCCGCCCGCGGCCGGGATCTTCCACAGCTTGCCCTCGGAATTCAAGAGCAGATACGTGCCGTCGGGCGACCAGTTCGGCGCTTCGAAGAGGCGGTCCGCGGTGAACACGACGTGTTTGCCCGTGCCATCGCGATCGATGACGGTGACCAGGCTCCGCACCTTCGGACGCGGCTGTGCGCCCAGCAGCGTGGCCAGAATAAACGGAGCAAAGGCGAAGAGAGCGGCGACGAGAAACCTCATACGCCCGAGTGTAGCGCGGGCAACGAGCGCCACGGTACACTCGGAACAGAACCACTCAGCGGAGGCTATCCCATGTACGACATGAAGAACCTTGCCAAACTCAAGAACCTCGAAGCCAACGCGCCGGACGCGATCAAGGCGTTCTGGGCATTCGACAAAGCGGCCATGGCCGCAGGGGCGATTCCCGCCAAATACAAGGAACTGATCGCGCTGGCCGTCGCGCTCACGACGCAGTGCCCGTATTGCCTCGAGATCCACAGCAACAAGGCCCGCGAGGCGGGCGCCACGGAGCAGGAGATGGCCGAGGTGGTTGCGGTGGCGGCGGCGCTTCGGGCCGGGGCGGCGATCACCCACGGCACGCACACCGTCAAGTAGCGGCTACGCCACGCCGTAGCGCTTGAACCATTCCAGCATCTTCTTCCAGCCGTCTTCGGCGGGACCCTGTCGATAGCTGGGCCGGTAGTCGGCATTGAAGGCGTGCCCTGCGTCCGGATAGACGATGATCTCCGACGGGTTCCCGGCGGCCTTGAGCGCGGCACGCATCTGCCCGATCGATTCCTGCGTGATGCCCTGGTCCTCGCCGCCATAGAGGCCCAGCACCGGCGTCTTGAGCGAAGGCGCGATGTCGATCGGGTTCCGCGGATGCAGTTCGTCGGTCGGCCCCACCAGCCGGCCGTACCAGGCCGCCGCGGCCTTCACGTCGGGGTTGTGCCCTGAATACAGCCACGAGATCCGGCCGCCCCAGCAGAAGCCCGTGATGCCCAGTTTGGCGGCGTTCCCGCCCTGGGAGGATGCGGCCCAGTGCGCCGTGTCATCCAGATCCGCCAGGACCTGCGCATCGGGCACCTTCGAGACCACCTTTGAGATGATCTCCTGAATGTCGGTCATCGCGGCGACGTTGCCTTGCCGTGCGTACAGCTCAGGCGCCACCGCCAGGTAGCCGCGCTTGGCGAGGCGCCGGCACAGGTCTCGTATGTGCTCGTGCACGCCGAAGATCTCCTGAACCACCAGCACGACGGCAAGCCCCTTGCCTCCGGCGGGCCTGGCCCGGTAGCCTGGCATCTCTCCATCGCGCACAGGGATCTTCACCTCCGCGGCGTCGAGGCCCTCGGTATCGGTGGTAATGGTCGCGGCCGCGATCGGCGCGACGGCGGCGGCAAAGCCCACCGCCAGCTCGGTAACCAGAAACTGCCTGCGATTGATGTCCAACTGGGTCGACAAGTTGCCCCTCTTTCTTGCGCCCATTGTACCGCCGCGCCGTAAAGATTTGTAATCGACCGAACCGAAACGGGGGGCTCGTGCGTACTTATAGACAGAGGAGGGGAATCGAGATGAAACCACTAAAGAAGGGGATGCGATGGGGCCTGGTGGCCCTGATGCTTGCGGCTCCGGTGCTGGTTCAAGCTACCAGCCCAAGCGTCCCGCCGACCCTGGAGCAGAGGGTCCACCACGAGCTGGCGATGCTCCCGTACTACAACGTCTTCGACAACCTGGAGTTCACGGTTTCAGGCGACAGCGTGACGCTCGCCGGAGCGGTGACCGACCCCGTCTTGAAATCGGACGCGGGCAACGTGGTGAAGCGCATTGCCGGTGTGAAGACGGTAACCAACGAGATTGAAGTTCTGCCGCTTTCGCCGATGGACTGGCAAATCCGCCGGGCGGAAGTGCGAGCGATTTACCGGTATGCCGCGCTGGGACGGTATGCCATGGGGGCGGTACCCTCGATTCACATCATCGTCAAGAACGGGCACGTGACCCTGGACGGTGTGGTGGATAGCGAGATGGACCGGAACCTGGCTGGAATCCGTGCCAACGGCGTATCCAATGTTTTCTCGGTGACCAACCGCCTCGTGGTCGGCAAGTCCTGACGAAGCGACTGGGGCGGTAGCCGTTCCGGGACCCCTTTCGGCGCTGCTTACGGCCCCTTTCGCGCTGACCCGAGCACCGAGCTGATCAAGGCCGCCTGCCCCTAGGAGTGGGGGTGGGCGGCCAGTTTTTTCTTGACCTCTTCGGCGCGCTTGTCATCGGGCGCAAGTTCCACGAACTTCGACCAGGCTTCGCGAGCGGCCTTCTTGTCCTTCAGCTTCTCTTCAGCCTCGCCCCACCAAAAATAGGCCTCGGCATAACCGGGGTTCCATTTCGTCGCCTCGACGAAGCGGTTGGCCGCGGCCAGATAGCTGCCCTTCTTCAGGTAGAACTGGCCGGTCTTGACTTCCTTCTCGGCCTGCAGCGGGTTGAAGGCGTACTCCTTCTTGGGCTGGAGCGTTTCGTCCTCTTCGGGCGGGGCCTGCTCCTTCGCCGGAGCCTGCTCCTTGGCCGCCTTCTGCCCGGCTCCCAGGACCCCGCAGAACAGCGCCAAAACCGCGATCCATGCTCGGTTCCGTGGCACAATTCAAGTATAAGCCGCGCGTTCGGTGACGCGCGCTTCCGCAAATGGACCTGCGAAAAACAGCCAGCCAGTTGCCCTTGCTGCCCGGCGTCTACCTCTACCGCGACGAGGCGGGCACGGTGCTCTACGTCGGCAAGGCGAAGAACCTGCGCGCCCGCGTGCGTAGCTATTTCTCCGACGAGCGCCTGGCCGACTCCAAGACCGACACGCTGATCGCGCACGCGCACGACATCGAATACATCCTCGTCGATAACGAGAAGGAAGCGCTGGCGCTCGAGAACAATCTGATCAAGCAGTGGCAGCCGCGCTACAACGTCCTGCTGCGCGACGACAAGACCTACCCTTACGTCAAGCTCACCAATGAGAAATACCCGCGCGTCTATGTCACGCGGCGGATTCTGAAAGACGGCGCCACTTACTATGGCCCGTACTTCCCGGCCAACCTGGCTTATCGGCTGGTCCATTTCATCCATCGCTTCTTCGGCGTGCCCTCGTGCCGGATCGACCTGACGCGGCGCCATCCCCAGCCCTGCCTGCAATACCACATACACCGCTGCAAAGGGCCGTGCGTCGAAGGGCTGGTGGCGGACGAAGCTTACGCGCTGGCGGTGAAAGAAGTCCGCATGTTCCTCGAAGGCCGCCACCGCGACCTGATCGCGGAGCTGCGCGGGCACATGCAGCAGGCCTCCGAGGAGATGCACTTCGAGCAGGCGGCGGTGCTGCGCGACGTGATCTCGACGGTCGAGGAGATGGCGCAGCGCCAAGTGATGGCCGCCGCCGAGGGCGACGACATCGACATTTTCGGCTGGTACGCCGAGCCGCCGCTGGTGGCCGCCAACGTGTTCCACCTGCGCAACGGGCGCATCGTGGACCGCCGCGAATTCTTTTGGGAGGACCGCGCCGAGTTCGACCCGCCCGAGTTCGCCTCCCAGCTCCTCAAGCAGTTCTATCTCGACCAGCAATACGTTCCGGGCCTGATCCACGTGCCCGCCGAGTTCGAAGACCGCGAGGTGATCGAAGAGGTGCTCTCGGAAAAGCGCGGCCACAAGGTGGAGATCCACACGCCGCAGCGGGGCCCGAAGCGAGCGATGCTGGGGCTAGCCGAGACCAACGCGAAGCACCTGTTCGACCAGCGATTCCGCGTGCTGAAGCCGTCTTCGAAGGCGATCAAGGAGGCGGTGGAGAACCTGCTGGGCCTGCCCAATGCGCCCGACCGCATCGAGTGTTTCGACATCTCCCACATACAGGGGACCGACAAGGTGGCCAGCATGGTGGTGTGGGAAAACGGCCGCATGAAGAAGTCGGACTACCGCAAGTTCATCATCCGCGAGGTGGAGGGCAACGACGATTTCGCCTCCATGCGCGAGGTGATCCGGCGCCGCTACGGGCGGCTGCTGGAGGAGAAGAAGCCCATGCCGGACCTGGTGCTGGTGGATGGCGGCTTGGGCCAATTGCACGCGGCCGCGGAGTCACTGCACGCGCTGGGCATCGTGGACTTGCCGCTGGCGTCGATCGCCAAACGCGAGGAGTGGATTTACGTTCTGGGTCAGGAGGACGAGCCGGTCATTCTGGACCGCTTCTCGCCGGTGCTGCATCTGATCCAGAGCGTGCGCGACGAGGCGCACCGCTTCGCGGTCACCTTCCACCGCTCGCGCCGCGACTCCCAAAGGCTGACTTCCGAGTTGGAGCAGATCCCGGGCATCGGCCCGAAGACCGTGCGCAAGCTGCTCCAGCGATTCGGTAGCTTGGAAAGCGTACGCAACGCGCCGATGGAGGAGCTGTCGGCCGCACTCGGCCCGGCGGCGGCGCGGCGGGTTGCGGAGCACTACCACGCGGCGGTGGAGAATGGATGAGGCTCTGAAGCGCCTGGCGGAAGACCCGTCGGTGATCGTGATCGATCTATATCCCCATCCCCTGGGAGATAAACAAATGCTCTGGCTGGACGTTCAATCTCCCGAGGCTCTCGGACAACTGCGTGCCGTCTTCGTGGAACTAGCCGAAGGGAGAGCGAGGGAGGTCAGCTTGAGCAGCGTCGGGTGGGCGGCATTTACCAGCCGTATCTGCGATGTGACGTTGAAGCGGACGGACGCTCGCGAAGAGCCCTCTCGGACGGTCGAGCTTCGCAAGGGAACTCCGGGGGCGTCGAGCATCGAATGGACCAGGCACGCGAAGGGTTGGCTAGAGTGCGTCGATCTCGTGGAGGCGCTGGCCCCGGACCCGGTACACCACCAATACTTGAACAACGGCACGGAAGACGAAGCCGAAATCCAGGTTTCATTTCGGGAGTCCGGCGCGGAGCATCGCTTCTGGCACCTGAGGGAGTAGCTCAAGGCGGGCCGAAGAAAACGCCCTTGGCCACGAATGGACACGAATACACACGAATAAGACAGCTGTTTGATTCGTGTGCATTCGTGGCCAATCTTGTTTTGGCTCTTGCTCGCTAAGGGCGACGCGAGGCGCTCGGGTCGCCGGTCGGCGGCGGGGCGTGGTCTTCTGTGGCGGGAGGGCCGAGCAGCTCCGTCAAGATCGGCTTCAAGGCGTCCGCCCATACCTGGTAGCCCTTGAGCGTGGGATGCAGGCGGTCGCCGGCGTTCATCACGCCGTCGAACAGCTTTCCATCCGGCGTCGCCAGCTTGTCGTTAATGTTCAGGTATCGGATCGTCTTGCTGTCGGCTAGCTTGGCAAGATTACCGTTGATCTTGTCGATGACGGGCATCGCCGACAGGTTGTCGTTGCGGGGCAGGATGCCGGTGACGACGATCACCGCGCTGGGCGCCTTCGCCTCGATCGCTCGCAGGATGGCCTCCAGCCCACGGGTGACGTCCTGCGCCCTGGCGTCGACGGTCTCCGCCGGAATCGCTTCGCCGCCTACGTTGTTCGTGCCGGCGAGGAGCACGACCACTTTGGGATTCACTCCGTCCAGCTCTCCATTCTCGAGACGCCAGAGGATGTTCTCGGTCCGGTCCGCGCCCCATCCGAAATCGGCGGCGTTCCAGCCGAAGAAGTCCTGGTTCCAGTTGGCCAGGAGGTTCGGATAGTCGGTCGCGCCCCAGCGGCGCGCGATGGAGTCTCCCTCGAAGTAGACATCGATGTGGCCCTGCCTGGCTTTGGCCAGTAACTGCTCGTGAGCGGCAAGAGAATTCGGATCGGTCCGGGCCGCGGGCACGTCGGCTGGTGGCGCGACCGGCGCGCGGCCCATGGACTTGTCGGCCCACGCGATGAAGTATCTCCAGTTCGGGCCATCCGTGTGGCCGCCGTCATGCTGGCGCCAGGCGAGTTCGCCATCGAGCAGGCTTGTGTTGACCGGCGGCATTTCCGTGGTCCCCAGATCCTTCGCGCCCAGGAGCCGGAACACTGGCCCGGCGGCGACGGTGGCCATGAAGCTGCCCTTCTGGTCGAGCCATTTTGCATCGCCCTTCTCCGGCACGCCATAGCTGATGAAGGTGAGGCGCGGGGCGCACAGCGCGATAAGCTCGTTGGCGTCCACAGGAAGGTCGCCGGCGTTGTTGCTAGCGCCGTACTTCAGAAAGTTGCCGGCCATCCAGTGGTATTCGCCCGACCCCGTGAGATTCTCCACCGCTTCGCCAAAATTGCGGCGGTGCAGTTTGGCGCCGCCTTCCCCCGATGACCCGACCAGCACCACGGCGAAGCGCGTGTCGAACGCCATGGTCACTAGCGCCGCCTTGCCGTAGCGGGAGACCCCTTCAATGCCGGCGTGCTTCGCGTCCACGGCCTTGTCGGTTTCGAGATAGTCCAGGCCGCGGGAGGCGCCCCATGCCCACGCCCGCAGCGCGCCCCAGTCATCCGGCTTGCGCGGCTGGCCGAGGTTGACCAGGCCGATGATGCCCTTGGTCAGGCCCGCGCCGTTGTCCACCTGGATGCTCGTGGGATTGATGAAGGCGTAACCCCATCCGTCCGCGATGAGCTGCTCGCTCGCCGGTGTATCGCCGCCCGCCGGCTGCGGAAACTCACCGCGTCCGAACCTCATCATCACCGGCACCGGGGCGGTCGCGTTGGCCGGCCTCACCAGAACCATCTGGATGTCGACGCTGATGGACGGGCACAACGCGTTGTCCACGTGACCCACCAGCTCCTCGCGAATCGCGGCATGCGAGCCGATGGTGGTGTCCTCGGTCTTCGTGACGCTCCAGGTCACGTTGGGCACGCTCTTGGGGAGGCGGCCGTACACCTCGCGCTCGAAGTCTTCGACGATCTCAGGCCGGCGCTTCCGCCACCACACCTTCGGCGTAGCGACTCTCTTTCGGTTCTTGAGGGTCAGAGCATCGGGCAGGTTCGGGAAAGGATTCGCCTTGGACTCGTCGTAGTTGGCGTGATTGGGCTGGCTCTCGTTGCCGCTCGGCCCGGGCCGCAGCGCTTTGATGCCGAGCTGGTCCATCATGTTCTGATGGTCTTGCTCAGCGGTCCAGTTCACCGGCGGCGGAGATGCAACCGCCAGAAGCCCGACCGCGATCAGCCACCAAGACGCCATGTTCGACCTCCGAACAAATGATATTCTATTGGCTCAGCAACCGTCGAGGTCCTCATCCATGATCCGTCTCGCTTTGGCGCTGGTTTGTGCATTCGCCGCCGCGGCTCCGGCCCAGCAGTTGAGCTTCACGCCATTCCACGCGAATGGGATTTACGACATCGGCGAGAAAGCCGGTTGGACCGTCACCCAGAGCGCTCCTGCCCCGGCGGGCAAATACGCGTACGTCATCAAGAAGAACAATGCCGACGTGGTTCAAACGGGCACGCTGGACCTGTCATCCGGCACGGCCACCATCGAGACCACGCTCAGCGAGCCGGCGATGCTGTACGTCGAAGTGGCCACCGATCCGGTGATCCATCTCGGCGCCGCGATCGCCCCGCGGAGGTTGCAGCCTTCCGCTCCCCGGCCCGCCGATTTCGACTCCTTCTGGAACGCGAAACTGAAGGCTCTGAGCGAAGTCCCGATCAACCCGCAACTCACGCCCCTGGAAACCACGGTGGCAGACGTGGAACTGTACCTGGTCAAACTGGAGAGCCTGGGCTCGCACGTTCGGGGCTACCTGGCCAAGCCTGCCAAGCCCGGGAAGTTCCCTGCCCTGGTCATGTACCAATACGCCGGCGTCTACGCTCTACGGCCGGAGACGGTGACGGATCGCGCGGCCGAGGGATGGCTTGCCCTCGACGTCGATTCGCACGACCTTCCCCCCTACGAAGGGACCGGCGTCAGCAGTAACTACCGGGCGATCGGGAACACGAACAGGGAAACGTGTTACTTCCTCAATATGTATCTACGCGACGCGCGCGCGCTCGACTACATTGCGAGCCGGCCGGACTGGGACGGCAAAACCATGGTCGTCACGGGCACCAGCATGGGCGGCCAGCAGAGCCTGGTCGCGGCCGGCCTCAGTCCGAGAGTAACCGCGGTTCTGGTGAATGAGCCCGCGGGTGCCGATTCGAACGGCGATCTGCACGGCCACAAGGCCGGCTATCCGAACTGGCCATCCGATGATCCCAAGGTCATGGAGACGGCGCTGTATTTCGACACCGTGAATTTCGCGTCGCGCATCAAGGCGCCGGTGCTGGCCGCGCTCGGCTTTATCGACACGCTCGCGCCGCCCACCGGTATCTGGATCGCCGTGAATCAGGTCCCGGGCGCCAAGGAAATCATCGGCATGGTAGAGTCCGACCACAACAACATCACGCCCGAAAAGCAAGGCGCGTGGGACTCGCGCTCGAAGGAAGTGCTGGGCCTGATCCTCAAGGGCGGCGAGTTCAAACCGAACTGAGACTCGGCTATGGTGGTGTATATGGCCAGAGCTTGCGTGATCTGCACGGCGCTCCTGCTTTGCGCCCAGGCATGGGCGCACCACTCGTCCGCCAGCACGTACTTTCGGGACAAGACCGTGACGGTTGAAGGCAAGGTGGTCGAGTTCCTCTACCGCAATCCGCATTCAGTGGTTCTGGTGGAAGCGGACGGCGTCACCTGGGCGGGCGACTGGAGCAGCGCGGGCCAACTGAGCCGCCAGGGGATCGACGCGGATACGCTCAGACCGGGCGACCACGTCATCGTTACCGGCAATCCCGGCCGCAACGCCGCCGACCACAGGCTCCGCATGGTGACCCTCACGCGGCCATCTGACGGATGGAAGTGGAGCGACGTTCTTCAGTGAGCGGGATCGGCGCGCCACTTGGACTTCCACTCCGCGGCGCGGCGCTCGGCCTCGGCCAGCTGTTCAGGAACCATCCCAGCGGCTAGCGCATCGCGCAGCGCGGAGTACTTCTTGCTGACGGGGCCGCGCGCGCGGAACACGGCGAGGTCCATCCACTCGTACGCCGCCACCTTATCTTCGGGCAGGCCCAGTGCGCCGGAATACGCCAGGCTCAACTGGGCCTGCGCCGTGGCGAGACCCTTGTCCGCGGCCTTGCGGTACCAGCGGGCCGCCTCGCCCGGATCGCGCGCGACGCCTCGGCCCTGCGCGTACATCAGTCCGAGGCTGAGCGCCCCAACAGCGCTGCCATGTTCGGCTGCCTGGCGGTACCAGCGCGCGGCCTCAGCATAGTCCTGGGCGACGCCTTGCGCTTGTTCGTACATGACTCCGAGGTTGAACTCCGCGTCGATGTCGCCCTGCGCGGCGGCTTTGCGATACCAGCGCACCGCCTCCGCGTGGTCAATCGAAAAGCCCTGACCGCTGTCGTACATCGAGCCGAGGTTGAAAAACGCTTCCGCGTAACCTTGGTCAGCCGCCTTTCGATACCAGCGGGCCGCTTCGGCATGGTCGATGGGCACGCCGCCGCCATAGTCGTAGAGAAAGCCGAGACAGTTCTCCGCCTCTGCGTAGCCCTGGTCGGCCGCCTGGCGGAACCAGCGCACGGCCTCGGGGAGATCCTGGCGGACGCCCAGGCCGTCGCGGTATAGTTTGCCCAAAGCAGTCTGCGCCTGCGGATCGCCTTTCGCGGCATGCTGGCGAAGCGCCTGGAGCAGGTCCTGCGCGCGCAGACAGGCGAGCGACAGGATGGCCAGGGTCATCAGGCGCATAGGCATCTCGAAAAGGGTGCGTGGCATAGAGGAGCGGGGCTGAAGCCCCGCGCGGGCTAAAGCCCGCCCCCCAGCCAGAGTACAATAGTCCGGAATGGCTGTACCGGAACCGAGCCTCGCATACCTCTCCCAGAATAAGCTGCACTTGTGCGGCTCTGGAGAGACCGACACGATGGACAGCAAGTTCGGCCGCTCGTTGCGCGACCGCGCCACTGAGATTCACCATCGGCACGCCTGGAAGGCCGAGGGCCGGGGAGCGCGGTTCATGAGCGGCGCGATGTGGGGAGCGCAGCCGGGCGCGGGCGATCCCGGCGAGTTTCGGATTGCCATCACCAGCGTGGCGCGCGGGCGCAACCCGGGCGAGCTGCTGTATTCGCTGGAGACGGATTCCATCAGCGGCATCTTCGAGGTGGACGCCGCGGGCGTCGAACAGCGCCTCTTTCACACCGCCGATTTCCGCGTGCGGCACATGGCGCTCAACGCGGACGGCACCCGCATCGCCGCCTCCATCGTCCATGGCGACTTCACGGCCAACATCGCCATCTTGCAGGTGGAGGGCCCGGAGTTTTTCGAAGCGTCCGAAGGCGACTCGCTCGACCTGGCGCCGC
>DATNLV010000395.1:0-15411 GCA_035602665.1 Bryobacteraceae bacterium
AGGTGCCACATGTTCGAGGGCCAGCCGTTGTTCAGCATCCACTGGATCACGCCGGTCGAGGCGTATTTGTTGCGGCCGTAGGCTTCAAACATGGCCCGCTCGCCGTCGTAGGCCATCGCCTGCGCCTTGGCCATGTAGTCGTCCAAGCCCGCCGGAGGACCGTACATGGCGTTCATGGATTCGTTGAAGTGCTTCAGGCTCCCGTTCAGGTTACCGGCGCCGGTGTGCAGGTTCCATAGATTGTCCACCGGCCACAGATGCTCCTTCGGCAAGAACTTTTTCAGACTGCCGGGCACGACCACGGCGGCGCCGGGGCTCGTCTCGGTGTTGAAGCCGAAGGCTCCGCCGAAGTGCCCTTTGTCGAGCAGCCAGTAGGAGGGAGGGACGTAGTCGTACGGCCCTGTCATCTTAACGCCGGAGGCTCCGCTCACCGAGGTTGGCTTCGAACTCGCCGAGCTCGCGATCGGATTCGGCCAGCCGGTCTCGGCCAGAATCTGGCGGTAGATCCGTTCGACGTTGGCGGGTGGAGCGTTGTCGCTGCCGGTCATCCACAGCGCCAGGCTCGGGTGCTGGCGCAGGCGCAGGATCTCGGTCCGCAGCGAGTCCGTGGCAATGGTGTAGTCGCCCGGCTGCCACGCGCTCCAGTGCTCAAACTGGTCGCAGCAGCAAAAACCGGCCAGGATCAGAATGCCCATCTCATCGGCGAGATCGAAGAACTCGTCGCCTTCGAGCTTGCCCTCCAGGCGGATGGCGTTCAGGTGCATGTCGCGGACGTAGCCGAACTCGGCGCGCAGCCGCTCGAACGAGCTCCGCAGCAGCATCTCCGGGGCCCAGCCCGCGCCGCGGATCAGGATCGGCTGGCGATTCACGCGAAGCCGGAACGGCCGCGTGTCGGTCTTGAGATTGACGAAGTCGCCGTTGTTATCGTAGACCTCGCCCATGCGCGGCGCCTCGCCGTAGAGCTCGCCGGTGATCTCGCGGATGCCGAATCTCGCCGATTGGGAATCGGAGACAACACCGCCCGATTCGAACTGCATCGTCAGCCGGTGGAGCTTCTGCGCGCCCAATCCGGCGGGCCACCACAGCTCGGGATGATCGATGCGGAGCTTAGGAAACTCCGCCGGCGTCAGCGCTACAGAGCGGGCCTCGCGCGGCGCGAGCGTCAACTTCTTCTCGAACGCTACCTGGCCAAACCGCCCGCGCAGAGTCCCTTCGACGGGCTGGCCGGTGTCGTTGTTCAGCTCCGCGCGGACGGTCAGGTCGGCATGCTCGAGCGAGTCGCCGGGGAAGTGAGTGCTGATCGCAGGATGGCGCAGCCGCACCGCTCCGCTGGCCGTGAGATAGACCTCGCGCCACAGGCCCATGTTCTTGTCCGGCGGAGTGGGCGTCCAATCGACGAAGTCGATGGCGAAGTCCTTGTCAGTGGGAGCGAAGACCTCGACTGCCAGCACGTTGACGCGGTCCAGCGCGACCAAAGCCGTGGCGTCGAGTTCAAAGAGGCGGTACGAGCCGGCGATGGCGTCCGTGCCGGCCAACTGCTTGCCGTTCATCCACACATTGGCTTTGGTGTTGACACCGTTCAGATGCAGCCACACCTTGCGGCCGCTGAAACCCGGAGGGAGCCGAAACTCGGTGCGATACCACCACGAACAGGCGTAGGGATTGCCCGCGAGCGGCAGCTTGCGCAGATTGTCGGCGTAGAAGATGTCCTGGAACTCGCCGGCCGCCACCTGCGCGGCCAACACGGTGGAAGGAATCGTCGCCTTGTACCAATGGTCCGGCGAGAACCGCGTGGTGGAGACGACTTCGCCGGGGGCGGCGGCCGTGCAAGAACTCTGCAGCGCCCAGTTCTCCCGCAGATCCAAACGACTGTTCGTCGCGGCGTGAACCGCGGTCAACGAGGCCAGCAAGAACAGCGCGGCCAACATCGGACGCAGGGCGATTTCGGTCAGGGATGCGCCCCTTACGCAAAACGGTCCAGGGCTAAGAGAGACGATACCGCCGCGCGCGATGAGCAACGAGGCATTCACAATGCCTACCATGATCGCGCGATTTACGCGCCGCATCGTGACCACGCTCGACGTCCACTGCCGGCGCCGGTGCAAGAATAGAGTGTTTGCAGCGATTGCGGAAAAAGGAGCTTTCGAATGGACAACGGAACAGGAGGGTTCAGTCGGAGGAGGCTCATCGCGGGCGGCGCCGGCCTGCTGGCAGCCGGCAACGCAGCCTTGGGTCAGAAGGGCTCCTACTCGGACGGCAATTTCGCCGGCGGTCCGATCGCGGGGTCGTTCCGGCCCAATTGGGAATCGCTGAAAGCTTACCGCTATCCCGACTGGTTTCGTGACGCGAAGTTCGGGATCTGGGCTCACTGGAGCCCGCAGTGCGTCCCCGAGCAGGGAGACTGGTACGCCCGCGGCATGTATGTACAGGGCAGTTCTCAGTACGACTACCACGTAAAGACCTATGGGCACCCTTCGCAATTCGGGTACAAGGACATCTGCCATCTCTGGCACGCGGAGAACTGGAATCCGGAGGAACTCATCCGGCTCTACGCCAAGACCGGGGCCAGGTACTTCGTCGCGCTTGGCAATCACCATGGGAACTTCGACTGCTGGAACTCGAAGCACCAACCCTGGAACTGCGTGAACGTCGGGCCCAAAAAGGACATCGTGGGCACCTGGGCGAAGATCGCGCGCGCGCATGGGCTCAGGTTCGGGATCACCTATCACGGCACGCCCGGACGGACTTGGCGGGAGTTTATGCCGGTCCGGTACGGCAGCGACAAGACCGGTCCGCTGAAGGACGTGCCCTACGATGGCGTCATGACGAAGGCCGATGGCAAGGGCAAGTGGTGGGAGGGCATGGACCCGCAGGAACTGAATGGCCGCCCGCACGACAAGAACGATCCCTGCCCGGAGTTCGTCGAGAATTTCATGTTGCGGGTCCAGGACGTGATCGATCAGTACAACCCGGACCTCCTCTACTTCGATGATAACTGCGACTGGGACTTCGACCAGGGCGGCGGGGCCGTGTGGCTCGGTATGCCGGAACTCACGCCGCACATCATGGCGTACTACTACAATGCCAACCTTCGCCGGAACGGGGGCAAGTTGGACGCGGTGTTCAACATCAAGAACGTTCCCCGCCCCGTGTTGACCACTCTGGTCCGCGACTTCGAAATGAGCCAGGCCGGCGCCATCGAACCGAGTCCCTGGCAAACGGACACCTGCATCGGCGGCTGGCATTACAGCCGGTCGATTTTCGAGAATCACAAGTACCGGACGCCTGAGTCGATGGTTCAACTTCTTGTCGACGTAGTCAGCAAGAACGGGAACCTGCTACTGAACATACCGCTGCCGGCGCATGGCAGACCCGATGAGGATGAATTCGCTTTCCTCGACAAGTTCGGCGCCTGGATGGCGATGAACAAAGAGGCGATCTACTCCACGCGGCCGTGGAAGATCGCCGGCGAGGGCCCGACCAAGACCGGCGGCTCGCTGTACGGGGGCCCAGGCCCGCGATTTGTCGCCGGGGACTTCCGGTTCACAACCAAGGGTGACTCCCTGTACGCCATCGCGCTCGCCTGGCCCGAGAACGGGAAACTGCTCATCAGGTCGCTTGCCTCGGATTCCCCTCCGTACCGCGGCGAAGTCGCCAGCGTCGGACTCGTTGGGTCGGACTCCCATCTGGTTTGGTCGCGTGGCGCGGAAGGCCTCACGATCAGCTTGCCGGAAAAGCGGCCTTGCGACTACGCGTACGCGCTCAAGATCAACCCTCTGAACGCGTGACCGGCTTGCGAGTTGCCGGATGCTGGGTTCGTTCCCATAAGAAGACCACTTCTTGACAATTCTGGTCAGCCCCCTGCGAAAAACGAGCCGACGGCGGAACACCAAGCAAGCAGGCAAGAACTCCGATCGTGGGTGACTTCAATGGTTCTACACCAAAGTGCTCGTGCGCAGGAGTCACGCACAGCTCAGCGCGCGGCGGCGTTCATGGTGCGCGGTGCCCTTCGGCTCGCACCTGCGCCTTCTGCGCGTACTCCTCAACCGAGTTCGAAGGCCCGTAACGCTTTTCCAGCGCTTGGGCGAAAATTCTCAGCGTGCGCGACCGTAGAGTTTCTTTTCTCAGCCCCTCCGTAACGAGCTTTGTACGTCTTGTACGTCGTCTGCTTTCAATGCGGTACAAGGTTCACAAATCTGTACGAAATTGAACTTCACCGGCGTCCTCCGCCCTGTACATAATGTCGTTCGGGCGATTCCACTGGTATGATACTTCACGAGCCGCGGCCGGATTCATCGAAGCGAAGCGCGGTCTCCGTTAATCTGCTCGGGGCCAGAACGCAATCGGGCTCAACCGAGCGGCACAATCCCAGTCTCCGCTCGTCAGGCCACGCGCGGGCGGCATCTTCCACACAAACATCACGGAAGATTCTGATCGCGTCCCAGAGCCGCCGCCTGAGCCGATCGCTCCAAACCTCAGGCTGTTCGCGGGACCCTTTTCGACCCCGATCGGGGATGGCTGGCGAGACCATCCCCCCTTTTTTTCTGAATAGGCCAAGGCCGAACGTCGATCGGCCGAACCTCGACCGGAAGTCTCCGCTCAATCGGAGGCGCCTGGGGATTCCTCAAGGACATACATGATGCAGTTGCGGACGAGAGGACAGACGGTACTGACCCTGTGTTTCCTGGCTTTGCTAACAACGACGGCCGCCGCGCAGCCGCGCCGACAGGCCACGCGCCATATCGAGATCGATGTTGCCCGGGCCGCCAGGCCGTTCGACCGGTTCTTTGACTTGTCGGTTGGCTCCGACTTTCCAGGAACGCTTATCCGCGATAATAGCCAGGCACAGTTGAGAACCGCGGTCGACGAACTTGGTTTCCGCTACATTCGCTTCCACGCCATTTTCCACGACGCGCTAGGAACGATTCGCTTCGAGAACGGCAAGGCCGTCTATGACTGGACCGGAATAGACCAGCTCTACGACGACCTGCTGGCGCGTCGAATCAGACCGTTTGTCGAACTGGGGTTCACGCCGGCCGCGATGAAGACGTCGGACAACAAGATCTTCTACTGGCAGGGCAACACCTCGCATCCCGTGCCGGAAAAGTGGAGAGACCTGGTCGACGCCTTCATTCGCCACGTCGAGCAGCGCTACGGACGGGACGAAGTGCACACCTGGTTCTTCGAGGTCTGGAACGAGCCTAACCTCTCCGGCTTCTGGGAAGGCGCCGCCCAAAAGGCCTACTTCGAGTTGTACGACCTGACGGCAAACACAGTCAAGGCGGTCGATCCCAACCTGCGGGTCGGCGGCCCCTCCACCGCCGGGGCTGCCTGGGTCCCCGAATTCCTCGACCACGTCGCACAGAGTGGCGCTGCTGTAGACTTCGTCACCACCCATACCTACGGCGTCGACGGCGGGTTCCTCGACGAGAACGGCAAGGACGACAACAAGCTTTCCCCATCGCCCGACGCCGTGGTCGGCGATGTGCGCCGGGTCCGGCGCCAGATCGCAGCCTCAAAGTATCCCAACCTGCCCCTCTACTTTACGGAATGGAGCGCGAGTTACAATCCCCGCGATCCCGTGCACGACTCTTACATCAGCGCGCCCTATATTCTTAGTAAGATCAAAGCCAGCCAAGGCCTGTTGCAGGGCATGAGTTACTGGACCTACACCGATCTCTTCGAGGAGCCGGGGCCGCCCCCAAGTCCGTTCCACGGCGGGTTCGGCCTGCTAACCCGCGAGGGAATCCGGAAGCCGGCCTATTTCGCCTACAAGTACCTGCATGAGCTCCAGAGCAACGAAATTCCAGCCGACGATTCGCAGATGTTTGCCACCGCCGGCAATGGAAGCGTTTCGGCGGTTATCTGGGATTTCGAGCAACCGCGCCAGACCCTCAGCAACCGGCCGTTCTACACCCGGCTCGTTCCGGCCACCCCCTCGCCGCCTGTAGAAGTCAGCGTCAGCCATATCATGCCGGGCAACTACCAGCTCAAGATATACCGCACCGGCTTTCGCGCCAACGACGCATATTCGGCGTACATCGACATGGGCTTGCCCAGGGATCTCCAACCGGCCCAACTCGCCGAACTAAACAAGCTGACACTCGATCTTCCGGAGACCGATCATGTGGTTCACGTCGGAGACGACGGCTCTTACGAATTCCCGCTCCTTATGCACAGCAACGACGTCGTGTTGGTCACCTTGCGCCGGATCGGGATCTAAATCGGATCTGGGGCACGGTGGCGCGGGCCCTTTCGCCTGCGCCAGTGCGTGACCAACTATCATGAACAGGAGGAATCCGGCCTTGAAACGAGTCTTACTTGCTCTTTTTTCCAGCACTCTCCTGCTCGCGCAGAGCGTCGCTAAGTATCCCGACTGGCCCGGTAAAGGCCAGCTCCTCGTCGGGACCTGCTACCAGCCCGTGGATCGCTCGCCCGACCAGATCCGTCAGGACATCGCTCTCATGAAGCAGGCCGGGTTCACGCTGGTCCGTATGGGAGACCTCTCGTGGGACGCCTTCGAACCGGCCGAGGGCAGGTTCGAATTCGTCTGGTTCGACCGCATCCTGGACCAGATGCACCAGGCCGGCATCAAGGCGATTCTCGACATCGGTGGATCGCCCGCCCCAGTCTGGCTTCACCACAAGTACCCTTCGGTGAACCTCGTCAACGAGCAGGGGGCTATTCTGCAGCCGGCCGAACGCTACATGGACGACACCAGCGATCCGGTCTACCGCGACCATCTCCTTCGCTTTGCAGACGAACTGACCCGCCACTACGCTCATCATCCCGCGCTCGCCGCCATCGGCTACAACAACGAAATCGGCAACGGCTTTATGTCCTACTCCGCCGGCGCTCGTCAGAGGTTTATCGACTGGTTGAAGGCGAAGTACGGCACGATCGAGAACCTGAACAAAGCCTGGGCCACCCAGCGCTGGTCGCGTCACTTGAACTCCTTCGACGAGGTGGAACTGCCTTACGCCGACGGCCCTTCTCCGCCCGAGCGCTACCTCGATCTGCGCCGCTTCTGGTCCGACGTGACCATCTCGGTCCTCGAAGACCTGGAAAGGGTGCGCCAGCGCAACGTTCCCCGCCTGCCCGCGGTCTCCAACCTTTGGGACACGGCCGGACGCCGCGGATTCGACTATCTGAGCTCGTATAAGAAGTTCGTGAGCTATGGAGCGGAGGGGTTCTACCCGGCAACGCCGCTCGACGTCTCCCTCGGCGCGCTGCTCGTCAAGGGCGATCTGCCCGCGCCCACCTGGTTCAACGAGTTCACAACCGGCGGTGGAGGAGTCTACGGTGGCCCCAAAGGCATCATCCGCATGTGGGCCTATCTGGCCCTGATCGATTACGGCCAGGCTTTCTTGGCGTGGACCTTCAACACGCACCGGGGCGGCGAAGAACAGGCGCTTTTTGGCCTGCTCGACCACGACGGCACGCCCTCCTGGAAATACGCCGAGTTCCAGCGGGTCGCAACCGAGTTCGCGAAGCTGCAGAACTTGGGCTTCCCACGGTACCGCAAGCCGGAAGTTGCCATCGCCTACTCGTTTGAGAGTCTGATCGCCTCCCGTCCGCCCGCGAGCAACACCGCCCGCGCTTACTTCACCAGCGATTACACCGGCCAGGTCGAGGCTGCCTTCGAACCTTTCTTCGAGGACAACATCGATGTCGCGTTCGTCAACGTCGCGCACGCCGCGCTCGACTACAAGCTCCTGGTCATCCCAGCCGACTATCTGATGGATGCCGTCAGCGCCGATGCCATCCGGGCCTACGTGCGGAACGGAGGCACCGCGATCATGACCGCACTCTCGGCGAAGGTGGACGAGAACAACCAATGGTTCGATACGCCGCTTCCTGGGCGGTTGAGCGATGTTTTCGGGATTCGCACGTCCGAGTTCTACCGGCCTGCCACGCCTCCCGAAATCGAGCTGAACGGCAAGACAGGGAAGGCTGCCATCGGCTTCTACGAAGTGCTGGAGCCGCGTACGGCGAAGGCCATGGCAACATTTACCAACACTCCCGAGCACTCGCCCGCCATCACGGTGAACAAGTACGGGGAAGGGCGCGCCATCTATGTCGCCGTCCCCGCCCAGATGCCGATTTTGGGTCCTCTCGTGCGCAGCCTCTACGCGGACCTGGCCATCGAAAAGGGCCCCGAGACCCCCTCAGGAGTCTATGCACGCGTGGTTGAGCAAAGGACGCTCTATGTGAATACCACGGGCGAAGAGAGGACTCTGCCTATCCCGGGGCGCAAGCGCGGAATCATTACCGGCAGTTTGTATGACGGTGCCATCCGATTGCGGCCGTACGATGCCGACCTGGTGGAAAACGAACAATAGGGGCTTCTACATGAATCGGTTTGCGAAGTGGTCACTCGTCTCACTCCTTTCCGCGATTGTTCTTTCAATCGGGGCCTGCGGCAGGGGCGGCAGGGGCGGCAACAGCAGCGGAGGCGGAGGAGGAAGCAGCCATGCAACGCCCACGGTTACCGTCACGCCGGCCGCTTCCAGCATCACGGCGGCGCAGAGCCTCGCGGTAAGCATCGCCGTCACCGGGAGCAGCGGAACACCGACAGGGTCGGTGGTTCTTTCCAGCGGCAGTTACACTTCTGCCGCGGCCACGCTCACCGCCGGATCGGCATCGATCACCATCCCCGCGGGGTCGCTGGCCACGGGTTCCGTCACACTGACCGCGAACTACACGTCGGACGCCGCCAGCACCAGCGTCTACAACAGCGCCTCCGGAACGGCTGCGGTCACCGTGACCCAGGCCGCCAGGGCGCCGACAGTTACCGTCACGCCCGATGCGACCACCCTTCCCTTCGCGCAGAGCCTTGTCGTCACCGTTAAGGTCGGCGGCAGCGGCGCGGCGCCGACCGGCCCGGTGGCTCTTTCCAGCGGAAGCTACACCTCCGCCTCCACGAATCTCAACAGCGGATCGGCTACGATCTATGTTCTGCCCGGGTCGCTGGCGACCGGCTCCGCAACTCTCACTGCCACCTACACGCCTGACTCATCCAGTTCCTCGAGTTACACGAGCGCCACGGGAACCGCGGAAATCACCGTGACCGCGCCTGGAAGCACCAACGTCAGCGTGAACATCGATACGCGGGCAAACCGCCACCAGATCAGTCCATTTGTTTACGGGAATAATGAAAGCAATCCGTCGATAATATCCGATGTGGGCTACTCATTCGCACGATGGGGCGGCAATGACGCGTCGAATTACAACTGGAAGTTGGGCACCCGCAATTCCGCTGGAGACTGGTACTTCGAAGACTATGGGGGAGCAGGCGACTCGGTCAAGTTCGTTACGGATGTGCAAAACTCCGGCAGCCATGCGCTCATGACGATGGCAATGATGGACTGGGTGGCCAAAGAGTCCGGCAACTGGAGCTTCTCCGTCAAGACGTTCGGCCCGCAGTGTTCTGTCGATCCATACAACGCGGATGCCGGCAACGGATTGCAGACCGACTGCAAGACCCCGGTGACCACCGAGGCCGTCACGACGGCCTATTACCCGTTGCTGGATAGCGCCAGCCAGGGTTGCTCCACAGGGAATTGCGTCTATCGCGACGAGTGGGCGAAGGCGCTGGCCGCCGCCTTCGAAAGCGAGACATGCCCGGTGCCCTATTCTCCGATCGCCTCCTGCCATTTCTACGACATGGACAACGAGGTGGACATCTGGGACGGCACACACCGGGATGTTCACCCTGTCAAGCCGGGTTACGACGAACTCGCCAACCTCTTTGAGAAAGAGGCGTCGAACCTCAAGACGTGGGACCCGGCCGCCGTTCGCTTTGGCCCGGTTTCCTGCTGCTGGTGGTTCTACTGGAACGTCGGCCCCTCAGGCGACGACAAGGGAGCCCACGGCGGCGTGGATTTCCTGCCCTGGTGGCTGAATCAGGTTTATTGGTTGGACAAGATCAACGGCGCACGCACTCTCGACGTCTTCGACATCCACGCCTACGCCGACAGTGGCGGTACGAACGGATTCAACGACCAGCAGCTGCGCGCGGCCACTGCCAAGGTCGCCCGCTATTACTGGGATCCGGCCACGGCGTTTGCGGATTTGAGTTCGCCGCCGAATACCTCGATGCTGGTCAACTACGCCATCCCTTTCGTCATCCCTCGTTTCAAGGCCATGGTGAACGCCATCTATCCCGGTACGCCGCTGGCCTTCACCGAGTGGGGCGCGGGCCTTGCCCCGAACAGCGGATGGGACTTTTCAACCGCGATCGCCGATGCCGACACCTATGGCGCTTTTGGACGGGAGGGGCTCAGCTTTGCCTCTCGTTGGGGCGGGCCGTCGGCCGGGGATCCCAACTATCAGGCGGTGAAGCTATACACCAACTACGACGGCCCGCATCACCAATTCGGAACGCTTTCGATCTCGGCACAGAACAGCGGAAGTCCAGATCTGTTCACCAGCTATGCCGCGCTCGACTCCACCGGTACGACGATGACGATCATGGTCCTCAACAAGGATGACAGCAACTCGGCGAATGTCACCTTCAACATCAACGGATTCACCCCGACCACCTACACGGCCTACACGCTGGCCTCGACCTCTTCCAGCGCGATCAAGATCTCCGGTTTGGCCTCCTGGAGCGCGACGCAGACCTTCGCGCCCTACAGCATCACGCTGCTGGTGGTCAGCGGCACTCAGACCTCCAAGCCCGCCGCGGAGTGGTACCTGAATCCGGACGATCTGATGATCCCGGCCTCGGGTACCGGAACGCTGCACCCGCAGATCGCCAGCGGAACCTCTCCGGTGACGCTGACCGCGGCAGTCTTCGATGCTTACGAAGGCGCGGCGGCCTGCAATGGCACGCTGACCCTGACCAACGCCACCATCACAGCGTCCACACCTGCCACCATCACGGTGAGCCCCGGCAGCACCTCCGGGTTCTGCCACTACACGGTGACAGGCAACGACGGCACAGCCACCCAGACCGAGGGCGGCTGGATCGTCGTCGGGAAGCCGGGCGGGACTCTCACGGTCCAGTCGGGCAACAACCAGTCGGGCAGCGCGGGAACGGTGCTGTCGCAGGCCCTCACCGTGGCGCTCGATCCCGGCCAGTCCGGAGGCTCCAAGTCGGGCGCCGGCATTCTGTTCACCACCTCGGCCGGCACCCTCTCTAACGGCACTACCAGCGGAAGCGGCGTGCTTGCCCAAACCAACTCCTCCGGTGTCGCCTCGGTTTCTTTGACGCTGCCTTCGACCGGGGGAACTGTGACGGTCACCGCGCAGAGTCAGTTCGCGCTCGGCGGGGCCTCGGTCACCTTTACGGAAAGTGCCAATTAGATACCACCGGCTCCAGGGATTGCGACTGAAAGTCGCCTGACGAGCCTCGTGCACGCTCTCCAGCGTCCGCCGTCCGTCGCCCCCACACCGCTAGCCCAGGGGCGGCCTGCGAGTCGCAAGAAAAGTTATTGACAACATCCATGATGTAAGGTATACATTACTTATTGGATGTTTAATATTACCGAATGGTAGGCCCACATGACTGAATCTGAGAAATGGGCAATTTGGACTCTAGGCGTGGTCGCGCTGACGCTCATCGCCTGGTTCGCACTCACGGCATGGTCTGGAAACGGCCTGGTGAGCAACGCGGCGTTCTCTCTTCTGGCGCTGACCGCAATCCCTCGCAACAGCCGCCGGCATTTCATCAAGGGCGCCCGGTTCGATGAGCGGGAGCAGGCGATCGCCAACCGGGCATTGCTGGCGGGCTTCCGCGGCGTATGGCTGGCGCTGACCGCGGTGTGGCTGGCTGCGGGACTCACAAAGGGCTGGAGCGGCACGCTCGTGCTGCCAGTGTGGGTGCTCACTTCGAGCTTGCTTTGGGCTGTTGTGCTGTTGCTCACAGTCGAGAGCGTGACCACGCTGGCGTTGTACCGGAGGTAGCCTTGCCCAACCCAAAGACGGAGATCCGCAACTCCATCAGGAGGCTGCGGTTCGATCACGGCGAGATGACCCAGGATGAACTGGGCAAACGCGCCGGCGTTACGCGGCACACCATCATGGCGTTGGAATCGGCGAAGTATTTCCCGTCGCTGCTGCTGGCGTTTCGCATCGCGCGGGCCTTCGGAGTCGGCGTGGATCAGGTGTTCGAGTACGTCGAAACCAACGGCCGAGCGAACTTCGAGCGCCGCTAGCCGAGCGGTGCGGCAACAGCCGGCCTTTATTGGGATTCGTCCAGAACTTCGATCCCCGAAACCGTAGCGTTGTTCGAGATCGGCTCAAACGTGAGATTCAGTTTCCCTTGCGCGCTCGGCTTCAAGTGGCGGAAAGTCCTCGCTACCTCGTGGAGGCTTCCAGCCTCCTTGAAAATATCGAAGTTGTTCAGCAGGGTCTCCCCGTTGCAAATCACCTTGAAAACCCGAGTGCCCACTCCACCATACCCCGAGGCGCCGGAGCCGAAGTAGAGCTCGACAAAATGGAGGATCAGAGTGTAGGTGTCCCGCCGGTCCACCGGAATCGCGTAAGTGAAATGCCCATATCGTTCTGAGGAGAAGAGGTCGGGATCGGGAGAATCGACGAGCGAACGCGGTTGGTTGGACAGCCGCCCGTTCATGAAGTAGTCGTCCGGATGCCAGACCCGGCCCTGATGGTCCGTGAATGGCGTCGTCTGCGTGATCAGTCGGATCGGAAGCTGTTTATGCGGCAAACCGGGCAGAATTTCGAGTGCGCTCAACGTCGGCGGACCCACCACGCTGGAAAAGCCGAGTCGAAGAAAACCGTCCTTGCCGGGGGAAACGTCGTGGAAGACGCGTTCGTCGGCGACGTTCTCTCCCAGAGCATCCGCGTTGATGTCGAATACTTGCAGCACGGGATCGCCGTTCAGCCATACGTTGAAAGTGGGTGCACCTTCACTGGCGCGAACAGGCGTCGAAAAGTAAAGATGCAGCTCGTAGGTACCCGGCTTGAGCGGAATGTCATAGGAGAAGTCACCGGTCCGCGAATGATCGAACAGAAACGAATCGCCGGCTCGGGCGATGAAGTCTGGGCTGCGCCGCCAGGAGCCCCCGCGGGAGAAGTGCCGGTCCGGATACCAAACTGCCCCGGCGCTGTCCGTCCTGGGCGGCCCGGAGTATCCCGCCAGCAGCCGGACCGGCATCGCGGACGCGTCGATCCCTGGAGGCACCGATTCCGCCGCCACGGATCTGCTGCCTGGCTTTGCGCGCTCCGACGATGCTCCGCTCCGAAGGTACAGGTACGCTCCCGAGGCCGCCAGGACCAAACCAGTCACCAGCGCCCCATACGTCCATCTCCAAAGGGAGGCTCGCCTGGCCGGCGCGGGCTTCGGTGAGGGCTCTTCCGACGAAGGCGCTGCCGATGCCGACAGCTTGTGAATAAAGGCCGGAACGTAGCTTCCCGCCGGAAGGGTCACCTGGATCGGGTGGTCTCGCCCCTCCGTCTCGTAGAACGCCGCCAGGCGCTTTCGAAGCCGGTGCGTCTCCACCCGCGCGATCGCGTCCTCTGCGGCATTGAACACCGTCTTGGAGCGGCCCAGGACTTCCGTTGCGATGTCGTACTCGTTAAGCTGCTCGACGTCTCCAGAGAAGTACTTCTCTCCCATGTACCGGAGCAGAGCCGACAGGCGGGGCCACCTCGCCAGCGCTTCGACAAGACGCTCCAGTTCGGCCCGTTCCGCTTCGGCCGACTGAGCGCTACGATCCTGAGGCATCGCTACAACTCAAGGAAGAATTCCTCTCATCGTACAAACATCGCCAGCCCTTGGCAACCGAGCCGCAGTTGCCGAGCCCCTGTTGGCAGCGCCAGGGGTTCTAATACGTAACGCGATGACCCCAGGCTACCACCCGTTCCGGGCCGCCCGGAGGATCTGGCGCTGGACGTCAGCGCTTTGGCCCGCTGCTCCCTGAGCGGCTGTTTGTGTACGAATTCCCGAAAATCGCCGCCGACCTTCTGTTCTGGCGACCTCCGCTCTTTTGCATGATAGAATCGCGCTGTGATGCGCCAGGGGAGAACCGATCCGCGCCTGTTCGGGGCGCTTGCGTACTTGATCGCGTCAGTTCTTCCTTCCGTGCTTGCGGCCCAAGCCACGCCGCGCCCAGCCCCGGCGGCGCCTGTTCAATCCGGGCAGGCCACCCCGGCGTTACCGTCACCGGTTGACTCCGCTTCGGCCGTGCGTTTTCGCGATGTGAGCGCAAAAGCAGGTCTGAACACGGTTCCTCACTCTTCTTCCGAGCGCCGCTACATCGTGGAGACGATGGGAGGCGGTGGTATCGCCCTCCTGGATTGCGACAACGATGGCCGGCTCGATATTGCGGTGGTGAATGATTCCACCATCGACCGCTTCCTGGCGGGCGGTGACCCGATGATCACGCTGTACCACCAGGACGGAAGTGGGGCCGATCTCCATTTCACCGACATCACGGCGGCCGCCGGACTCACCACGCGCGGATGGGGAATGGCGATCGCGGTCGGCGATTATGACAACGATGGCCTGCCCGATCTGTATGTCACCGGCTACGGACATAACGTGCTCTATCGCAACCTCGGGGGGTGCAGGTTCGAGGATGTCACCGAACGCGCGGGCGTCAAGGCAGGTGGCTTCAGCACCGGCGCCGCCTGGGCCGACTACAACCGGGACGGCCACCTCGATCTGTTCGTTGCCCGCTACGTTCATGCGGACCTTCATCATCTTCCTGCGCCCAACCTTCGCGTCCAAGGCTATCGCTCGATCATTCTGCAGATGCCGGATGAAATGGAGGGGGAGACCAACTTTCTGTTTCGCAATCGCGGCGACGGGACGTTCGAAGATGTGTCGAAAGAGGCCGGCGTCGACAACCCGGGCAAGCTGCACGGCATGGGAGTGGTCTGGGGAGATTACGACAACGACGGCTGGCCCGATCTCTATGTAACCAACGACGGCGGCGAAAACTACCTCTACCACAACAACGGCGACGGCACCTTTGCCGATAACGGCATTCTCTCCTGCACGGCCTTCGGCGCAAACGGGGAAGTCTTTGGCAACATGGCCGCGGACTTCGGCGACTTCAATCGCGACGGCAGGCTCGACCTGGTGACGACCCGCTATAGCCGCCAGCCGGTCAGCCTGTATCGCAACAACCAGACCGTCTTTACCGATGTGGCCGCCGAATCCGGACTGACACAACCTACTCTCGCGCCGGTGAAGTGGGGCGTCGGCTTCGGCGATTTCGACAATGACGGCTGGCCCGACGTCCTGATCGCCAACGGCAACTTTTCTTCGCTGATGGACAAACTGGAGACCGAAGTCAGATATCGCGAACCGCTCCAACTCTTCCGCAATATCGGCGGCCGGAGATTCGAAGACATTGCTAACAAAGCAGGCTTGAACAACGGGCCGCTCGAGTCGCGCCGAGGCACGGCACTGGGTGACATCAACAACGACGGCAATCT
>DATNLV010000396.1:0-4113 GCA_035602665.1 Bryobacteraceae bacterium
GTCATCGCCGCGCAGATGATGCGCGTGATTCGCGAGGGAAGATGATGATGAACTCTGAGCGTTCAAAGCGGGTGCTGACACTGGCGTTCTTCGCGTGGGCGATCGTCGCAATCGGTGTGACACTGCATAATCCCAGGGGTGGTTGGGTGATTGGCGTCCCCCTGTGCGTCCCCCTTGTCGCTCTGATTTGGCTTGCGTCGCGAATGCGTGATCCGGTGCTGAGCGAGGGGTTGCGGTGTGTTGTTTGGGGAACCATCGCGGCCGGCTGCCTGCTTGAAGGTGATTACTTCTCGTTTTTTGGGTGGGGATTCATTGGCCTCTGGTGCGCGTACGATTGGCTAAGGGCCACCGATCGGGCCACGATTGCAGTCTCGTGCGTCAGGGCCCCCGGTCTCGCGGGCGTGGTCGAGTACGGCAAGCTACATTTCTCCGGCGTGCGCGTGGAGGAGTGCTCAAAAGACTGGATGGACCGGCTTGCCCAAGTGGAGACCGATGACGAAGGCCGATTCGCACTCCCCGAAGTTTCGGACGGTGCCGTGCGCTATCTGAGGGTCTCGTACCAAGGGGCCAAGACAGCATACCTCCAGTTGGAACTCTCCCCCAAGGCGCGGCCGCTGGTCGTCCATCTGGAGTCGCGAGCCCGATGACCTCCGTCCTCCTCTGTCTCGTGCTGGCCGCGGCCCCATGCTTCGCGCAGGCCGTTCGGATCGGCGTCTTCGGCCTCTTCCACCCGGTCCAGTTGAGGCTAGCGGCCGTCCGGGATGGCGCGCTCGAGGTCCGCGCTGGCGAAGCGAGCTTCGTGCTTCGAGACAACGAAACTGCGGCGGTCGCGCTCCGGGACGGCGAGATCGAGTGCCGTTGGCGCGGCGGCGCGGTAAGGAGCCGCTCTCTCTCCGCATTGCCACGCGACGGCAGCCTGATCCTGAGCGTCCCGGGCAAGATCCAACGCCAGTTCGAGGGCCGCCTCGAGATCGGCGCTTCCAGGAACGCGCTGCGGCCCGTGGTCGTCATGGACCTCGAGGTCGCGGTGGCCTCGGTGGTCGCGGCCGAGAGCCAGCCCGGCGCCCCCGGCGAGGCGCTCAAGGCCCAGGCCATCGTAGCGCGCTCGTTTTACGTGGCCGCGCATCGCCGTCACGCGGTTTTCGATTTCTGCGATACAACGCATTGCCAGTTCCTGCGCGCTCCACCGCGGGCGTCGCAAGCGGCGGCTCGCGCTACTGTCGCGACCCGCGGCTTGATCCTCGCGTGGCACGGAACGCCTGTGGCCGCGCTCTACTCCGCCCATTGTGGAGGCCGGACCCGGACTCCAATTAGCGCCGAGCCCGGCGACTATCCCTACTTCGCCGTGCCGTGCGCGTCCTGCGCGCGAGGCCCGCGCCACGGGGCCACTGACGGCCACGGAATCGGATTGTGCCAGACCGGAGCCGCCGCCATGGCCGCCTCGGGCGCAGGCTTCCGCGCTATCCTCGAGCATTACTACCCCAACACCGTGCTAGCTCCCGCGCGGTAATTCCTACCACCCGCCGGTCAAAACTACCCCAGCGAAACCGGTCTCCCGGCGCAAGTCACTGAGTCTGCGCTTTGGCCCTTGTCGTGCCATAACGTGCGGAAATGGTGGCCATAGTCCGCCTCACGAGGCATGTCATCGCAGGCTGCGGCTGCCGCAAGACGGAGTACCGTTGCGGCGATCTGGTGCTCACCCGCCTGGGCCACGCGACCGAATGGTGCCTGCGCGGATGGGCCGAGCCCGCCGGATCTCTCGATTCCGTCGCATCACCCGCCGCCCCGCGCTGGTAGAATGCTTCCCATGCGAAGCATTGGCCGCCTCTTCCTGACTGCCCTCGCCCTGACGCTCGCCGGATGCGGCGGTTCGAAGCCGCCCGCCCCACTAGCGCCCGTTCCCGACACCTATCGTGTGAAGTTCGAAACCACCCGCGGCACGTTCGTGGTCGAGGTGACCAAGGCCTGGGCGCCCGAAGGCGCCGAGCGTTTTTACCGGCTGGTGGAACAGAAGTTCTACGACGACCAGCGCTTCTTCCGCGTGCTGCCAGGTTTTGTGGCGCAGTTTGGCATCAACGGCGATCCGGTGGTCGAGGGGCGCTGGCGCAGCATGACCATGCGCGACGACCCCGTGAAACAGAGCAACACGCGCGGCACCATCGCGTTCGCCAAGGCCGGTCCGAACACGCGCACCACGCAGCTGTTCATCAATTTACAGGACAACACGCGCCTCGACGAAGCCGGCTTCGCCCCGTTCGGCCAGGTGGTGGAAGGCATGCAGTTGGCGGTCGATCACCTGTGGGACTCTTACGGCGACGGCCCGCCGCGCGGCTCCGGCCCCGATCAGAACATGGTCGAGACCATGGGCAACCTGTACCTGGACACCAAGTTCCCCCACCTCGACACCATCCGCCGCGCGCGCATCGTCAAACCGTGATCGGGCCCTTGACAGTGTACTAGTATTCTAGTACACTGTCGTTATTCGGGCGAGTTGCCAACAGAGGGCATCGAAAGGGAGGGACGTAATGAACCAATTACTGCAAGTGTGTCTAGTCGTGCTGCCGTCTACTACGCCGGAGATCCGTTCCATGAAGGCGCCGTGGTCAATCAGATCGACGTCACCAAGGGCGCCGCGGCGATTCGCGATGCCATGCGCCGCCACGAAGCCAGAGCGGTGTGGGTCCTCCAAGGCTGGCAGGACAATCCCGTCGATGCTTTGCTCAAAGCCCTCGCGCCCGGCGACGCGCTGATCCTCGATCTCTACGCCGACGCCCGCCCGCAATGGAGCCAGCGGCCCGACGGCTTTCGCGGCCAGGAATGGCTGTGGTGCATCCTGCCGAACTTCGGCGGACGCAGCGGCGTCTTCGGCCGCCTACCCCGCATGGGGCCCGACCTTCAAAACGCCCGCAGCCACGCGATGGGCAAGCTGCTCCTCGGAGTGGGCGCGCTGATGGAAGGCAGCGAGAGCAACCCGGTCACCTACGACCTGCTCTACGAGTTGCCCTGGCGCGACTCGTCGCCGGACCTCGCTGACTGGATCCGGCGCTTCGCCGACCGCCGCTACGGCGCCGCGATCCCCGAAGCGGAACAGGCCTGGGCGCTGCTGGCGGCCTCGGTTTATGCATGTCCCAAGGCCGAGGACGGCGCGCCCGAGCCCATCTTCTGCGCCCGGCCGTCCACCAGCGTCGCGCACGCATCGACCTGGGGAACTACGGCGCTGTACTACCAGCCTTCGGATCTGGAAAAGGCCGTCCGCCTTCTGTTGAGTTGCTCGGGGCGCCTGCGAACGGCAGACGCGTATCAGTACGACATTGTCGATCTCGCGAGCCAGGTGCTGAGCAACCGTGGCCTCGTTCTCTACCGCCAGATGATGGCCGAGGACCCGCAAGGCCCGCGCTTCGCCCAGGACGCGAAGGGCTTCCTTAAACTCATGCGCGACCAGGACCGCCTGCTGGGAACCCGCCGCGAGTTTTTGCTGGGCACATGGCTCACGCGAGCGCAGGCTCGCGCGGGCAACGACGAGGCCGAGCGCCGCCTCTTCCTGAAGAACGCGCGCGTTCAGATCACCACCTGGGGGCCGCGCGCAACGGCCGACGCCGGCCTTCTCCACGACTACGCGAACAAGAACTGGTCCGGTCTGGTGCGCGATTTCTACCTGCCCCGCTGGAGCGCCTTCTTCCAAGCTCTCTCGCAGGCCAAGCCCGCCGCGCTCGACTACTACCCGATGGAAGAGGCGTGGGTCAACGGCTCCGAGAGCTACTCCGCCGAGCCCGTGGACGACCCAGTGAAGGTAGCGGAAGCGGTGCTGGGACAATAGCCGTGGGGCAGGACTCCAGTCCTCAAGTTGCCTTGCGGAACACATGCAGCAGCCTGAGATGAACCCTGAGCGCAGCTTCGATAAGGCCGATCGGTCTGAACGGCTTGCCGAGCGTCGCGTGACCGAGGTTCTGCGCAAGCTGCGCCTGATCGGGAACCTAGCTACTTCCTGGCGCAAAAAGCATTTTTGGGCCCAAAGCGCTCCCAGACCGGCCTGACAGTGTTGATCGCGTGAATGCGAAAAGGCCCGTCGGGATGACCGATGGGCCTTGGGAAAGTTAGTCGAAAGTCAGCCGC
>DATNLV010000400.1:0-18311 GCA_035602665.1 Bryobacteraceae bacterium
CCGCCTGGCGGACCGTGCAGGCAGGCGGCGCATCATTGTGGCCTCCGCGGTGCTGCTGGGGTTCGCCACGCTGGCGGCGGCGACGTCCGTCACACTGCCTCAGCTGGTCTTCTGGCGCTTCCTTCAGGGTGTGTTCACGCCCGGGGTGTTTGCGGTTACGGTGGCGTACATCAATGACGAGTGGAGGGCGGGGAAGGCGGGATCGGCGATGGCCGCCTACGTCAGCGGCACGGTGGTGGGGGGCTTCTGCGGTCGCGCGGTGTCCGGAGCGATTGCCGAACACGGAGACTGGCGCATGGCCTTCGTGGTTCTGGGTCTGGCGGACCTGGCGATGACGGCGGCGATCTGGCGCTGGCTGCCGCGCGAGAAGACGAAGCAGGCCGGGGCGTCGACGGCGCTGGCCCGCGCGGCCTGGGGCCACTTGCGCAACGGCGCGCTGCTGGCGCGGTATGCGGTGGGCTTTTGCGTGCTGTTCTCGTTGGTGGCCACGTTCACGTACGTCACGTTCTATCTGGCGGCGGCGCCGTTCCTGCTCAGCCCGGCCCTGCTCGGACTCATCTTCGTGGTGTACCTGGTGGGCGCGGCGGTGACGCCGCTGGCGGGGCGCTGGCTGGACCGGTTCGGTTCGCGGCGCACTCTGATGGGAGCGGCCGTGGCCGGCATGTTGGGAATGCTGTTGACTACCGTGCCGCACCTCGGGGCGGTGGCCGCGGGCCTGGCGATCTGTTGCACCGGAGTATTCGTCGCGCAAGCCGCGATCAATAGCTCGATCGGCCGTTGTGCCAGCGACCATCGCGCGCTGGCGGTGGGCCTGTACGCCACCTTCTACTACGCGGGCGGCAGCGCCGGCGCCACGCTTCCGGCATGGGCGTGGAGCATGGGCGGGTGGCCGGCCTGCGTGGTCCTGGTGATGCTGGCGCAGGCGGCCACGTTCGGGATGGCGCGGTGGTTCTGGTCGGTCCCGGCGGTCGATCTGGGTTAGCATGGCTTGGAGGCACTCATGGCGGCCCGAGGTTCCGCGGTCAGTTTAATCGTGAACCAGCGACGGAGCGGACTCAGGGCCTCGCCACCAGTGAATGAACTGATCGCGGCGCTCGAACGGAACGGCTTGCGGCCTGAACCGATTCTAGTCAAGAAGGGATCGGACCCTGGAGACGCGGCCCGGGATGCGCTGAGGCGCGGCGCGAAGACACTGGTGGCCGCCGGCGGAGACGGCACCGTCAGCGCCGTTGCTTCCGCACTGGTCGATTCCGAGGCCATCCTCGGAGTGTTTCCCACCGGGACGCTCAATCACTTTGCCAAGGATCTTCAGATTCCCTTAGGCGTCGAGGATGCGGCCCGTGTTCTTGCCCATGGCGCCGTCCGGACAATCGATGTCGGCGAGGTCAATGGCCGTGTGTTCATCAACAATTCGAGCCTTGGCGTTTACCCGCAGATGGTGGCATGGCGGAAGGAATACCGGCACGATGGCTGGACCAAGTGGGCGGCGCTTTTTTGGGCTGCCGTGACGGCGTTGCGAAGAATGCCTTTCCTACACCTCCGGTTGACCGCGGCCGGCGCCGAGGTGGCGATGCTGACGCCCCTGATCTTCATTGGCAACAACGAGTATGAAATCGAGGGCTTCAAAGCGGGCACGCGGCGTCGCATTGACGCCGGCCGGCTGTTCCTCTATGCGGTGAATGCATCCACGCCGGCCGAACTGATCCATGTATCCCTGTTGGCCTGGCTGGGGCGCCTTCGCCAGACGCAGAACTTTGTGTCGTTAGCCGCGGCGGAGGCGTGGATCGAAACACGGCGACGGTGGGTGAAGGTCTCGCTGGATGGAGAGGTGGCCCGGCTGGAGATGCCCTTGCGCTATCGTACGCGCCCGGCCGCCCTGCGCGTCATTGTTCCGGAGAAGGAGATCGCATCCGAACCCTAGTCCATCTTTCCGATGTGCACTTCGGGCGCACCGATGACGCTGTGGTGGAGCAGCTCATTCAGTCGGTCCACCAGGCCAAGCCTGACGTAGTGGCGGTTTCGGGCGACCTTACGCAGCGTGCCCGGCCAAGCGAGTTCAAGAAGGCCGTTCGGTTCCTGCGCGCGCTTCCCACACCGCAAATCGTTGTGCCGGGAAATCATGACATCCCGTTGTTCAACGTCTATGCCAGGTTTCGACGCGGGTTCGAGGTCTATCAGCGGTATGTTACCGACAACCTGGAACCCTTCTTCATGGATGACGAAATCGCGATTGCCGGCGTGAACACGGCCCGGAGAAGCATCATTACCGGCGGCCGTATCAATGAACGGCAGATGCTAGGGGTGGAAGAACGGCTGTGCGGGCTTCCCGGCGGCGTCAAGAAGATCGTGGTCACGCATCACCCTTTCGACCTGCTGCCGGGATATAACCCTCACCACCTTGCCGGCCGTTCGGGGATGGCGCTGGACCGCTTTCTACGGTGCGGCCTGGACCTTCTGCTGGCCGGGCATCTACACGTCAGCTCCTGTGGTCCGACGGCAGTGCGGTTCGGATACGGGTCACGTTCGGCGGTGTTCGTACAGGCCGGCACCGCCTGCTCGACACGGGAAAGAGGAGAGCCGAATTCTTACAACGTGATCCGGCTGGATGCGTCTTCCATGGAAATCCGAACGCTCTCCGCCGCGAGCACCGGGTTTGAGCCCGCATCGGTTCAGCGTTTCGATCATTCGCCAGGCGGCTGGGTCCGGACCGGCGCAGCCGAACAGGGGTGAGCGGCGCCCTACTCGCAGCGGAGGGCGGTCATGGGATCCACCTTGGTGGCGCGGCGGGCGGGGAGGTAGCTCGCGAGCAGGGCGATCGCGCCCAGGAACGCCACGGCCGCGATGAAGATCAGCGGATCGAAGGCGCTCACGTTGACCAGCATGTCCCCGATCAAGCGCGCGGCGGCCAGGGCCACGACCAGGCCGGCGGCGAGTCCCGCCGCGGTGAGCAGCAGACCCTGGCGCATCACCATGGCGAGCACGTCGTTCACGCGCGCGCCCAGCGCCATGCGGATGCCGATCTCGTTGCGGCGCTGGCTTACGGCGTAGGCCATCACGCTATAGAGGCCCACCGCGGCCAGCAGCAGGGACAACGCGCCGAGCACGCTGAGCAGGCTCGCCGCGACCTTCTGCGGGAACAGGGGAGCGGCGATGTAGTCGGCGAGCGGCATGGCTTCGAAGGCCCCGACCTCGGGATCGATGGCGGCGGCCTCGCGGCGGAGCGCCTTGAGCGCGTCGTCGGGATTGCCCCGGGTGCGGACGTAGAAGTCGATGGGATTGTCGGTCGGCCGCTGTTCGAAAGGCACGAAGAAGTAGGGACGGGGCGCTTCGGACAGAGTGTAGTACTTGCCGTCGCGAACCAGGCCGATCACCGTTAACCACGTGTCCCAGGCGCGAACCTTGCGGCCGACCGGATTCGCGCTTCCTAAGAACCGGCGCGCGAAAGTCTGGTTGATCACGATCACCGGCTGGGCGGCCGCGTCGTCGTGGGAGGTGAACTCGCGGCCTTCGAGGACCGGGATGCGCAGCGTGGCGAAGTAGCCGGGCCCAACGCGGTTGCGGCTGACCACCATGTTCTCGCCCTGGCGCGGGACGTAGCCCTGGATCTCGAGGTCGCTCGATGGGCCCAGGCCGAAGCCGAGTGGAATGCGGTCCGCGTAGCTCACTCCCACGATTCCGGGGGCCCCCTCGAGACGGTCCTGGAGGCGGACACAGAACTGGGTGCGTTGGTCATCCGTGTAGCCGGCGCTCGAAAGATGGAACTGCGAAACCAGCACGTGACGCGCGTCGAAGCCGGGGTCGATGGCGCGCGCGGCCCAGAAGCTGCGCATGAACAGGCCGGCGCCGACCAGCGCCACCAAGGCGAGCGCGACCTGGGCGGCCACGAAGACGCCGCGCAGCCGCTGCGAATGGGCGCCGGGGGTGGCGCTGCGGCCGCCTTCCTTCAGGTGCTCATTCAGGTTTGTGCGGAGCGCGTGCAGGGCCGGGGATATGCCCGAGAGAAGCGCGGCTGCGAGGGAGATCAGGATCGCGAAGACAAGGGTTTCATCGTGCGTCTCAGACCCGACGTGAACGGGAAGGGCGATGCTGGCGGGCGCGAGATAGGAGAGTGCCTGGCGTCCCCAGGCCGTGAGCGGAGCGCCTACGAAGGCGCCGAGGGCGGCCAGCAGCAAGGCCTCGGTGAGCAGTTGCCGCGCCAGGCGGCCGCGGCCCGCGCCCAGCGCCATGCGGATGCCAAGTTCTTTTCGGCGGGCGGCGGAACGGGCCAGCAGCAGGTTGGCGACGTTGGCGCAGGCGATCAGCAGCACGACGAAGCACATGGCCAGCAGAAGCATGAGCGGCGCGCGCAGCAGGTCCTGCGCTCCGGTGTGGCCGTCCGGTTGGAGGAACACGGTGGCGCTGACGCCTTCGTTCGTTTTGGGGTTCTCGGTTTCCAGCTGGTGCGAGAGGGCCATCGCTTCCGCCCGGGCCCGCTCGACGGACACGCCGGGGGCGAGGCGGCCGATGGCCTGCAGTCCTCGGGCTTTGCGGCCTTCGAGTTCGTCGACGCCCATCAGGCCCAACTGGGGAGCCATCATGATGGGCACCCACATCTCGAAGGCCAGGCCGCGCGTGATGCCAAAGAAGTCGCGGGGCGCGACGCCGACGACGGTCAACCGGGTGCGGTTGACGCGGATGGTTTTTCCCAGCACGCCGCGATCGCCGTGGAAGCGGCTCTGCCAGAGGCGCTCGCTGATGACGGCGACGGGGTAGGCTGCGGGCTTGTCGCCCTGCTCCTCCGGCGAGAAGAAACGGCCCAGCGCGGGGGTGACGCGGAGCACATCGAAATAATTCCCCGAGACGAGTTCGCCCCAGACCCGCTCGGCGTGCTCGCCCTCGCCGACGCTGAACGCGTTGGGTTGGTCCGAGACGGCCACTCCGGAGAGCAGGTGGAGGTTGTCGCGGTAGTCGCGGAAATCGCGGTAGGAGATGTTGTGGCCTTCGCGATCGGGCTGGATGGACTCGAAGGCCACCAGTTGGGCGCCGTCGCCCACACCGGGCAGGGGGCGCAGCAGCACGGAATCGATCCAGCTGAAGACGGTGGTGCTGGCGGCAATGCCGAGCGCGAGGGTCAGAACGGCGACGATGGTGAACGCCGGGCTGCCTTTCAGAATCCGAATGCCGTATCGCAGGTCCTGCCAGAGGGTTCGCATGACGTTCTCCGCCAGGGGTGGATGGGCACGCGCGCTTCCACACGCAAGCGTCTCATTTCATTGGTGCAGGGGCAGCACGGGTTGCCGCTGGTGGGATTTCGTTTCGCGAATTCGGACACTCGGGCGGGCGCGCCTACTTGCCGGTCTTGCCGAGGCGCCTGGCGCCGAAGACGCGCGTTCCGCCGTTGGCGATCTGGTTGCCCGGCAGGCCTTTGAGCTCAAGCCGGATCAGCACGTCATCCGTGCGGGGCTTATACACGTAAGTGCCCTTCTTCAGCTCGTCCGAGGTGAGGTCGAAGTTCTTGGTGGACGCGCCATCGCGGATGGAGAGCACGCCGCGCGGGGCGGTGGAGATGGGAGCGGAGAGGCCGTCCCAGAATATGTTCAATCCGGAATCGGAGCCTTCGACATGAAGCGACAGCTCGATGGGCGGACGGTGTTCGGAAACCTGCGCCGCGGCGACGGCTGTCGCCTCCTCCGCGGTCTTCCGGTTCGGACGGATGATGATGAAGTACACGCCGACGAGCACGATGGCCAGGGCGATCACTACGGGCAGAATCCAGCGGCGCTTGCCGTCGGAAGCGGCCTCCTCGGGCGGCTCGGCCTTCTTGTATCCGAAGTTCGGCGCATCCGCCTGAACGGGCTTCCGTTCGCGGTCGGTGGCCGGCGGGGCGGCAGCCTGAGGCGCGGGCTCGGGCTTGACCTGGCTGGCGGGCTGAAGCCGGGTAAACCGCTGCGCTTCCGGTTCCACCTGCGGCTCGACCTTGACCTCGGCCTTGGGCTCGATCTTGACCTCGGTGCGAGGCTGGGCCGGCGGGCGCACGACGACGACGGGCTCGGTGCGGGCCGGTGGCTTGGGAGGCGCCGGCGGTTCGACTTTGGGCGCCACGATGGCGTCGGGCTTGGCTTCCGGTTTGGGCGGCTCCGGTTTGGGCTGCTGCGGCGCGGGCGGCTGCCCGATTCTCGGCATGAAACGGGTCGGCTGAGCGGGCCCGGCGCCGGGCTTCGCGCCGAGATTGGTCGCGATGCGGGGCTGAACGGAGGGCGGGATCTTCGCCTGGATCCTGGTGGCAAATCTCGGTGGCGAGGGAGGCCCGGCCGGCGTCGGCGTCTGCGGCTCAACACTGGCGGGCGGGGTGAACAGCGGCCGCGTGATGGGCGCAGGAGTGACTGGGGCGGCGCTCTCGGGTGGCGGCGCGGCAGGCCGAGCGACGGGCGGCGGCTCAACCGGCGTGGTGCGTGCCTCGACGCGGGCCGGCGGCGTGAACAGGGGCCGCGCGGGTGGCGCTGGAGCGGCCGGCGTGGTGTTCACGGTTGGCGCCGGAGGTTGCGAAGAGCGCGTCTCGAGGCGAGGCGGCGGCGTGAACATGGGCCGGGCCGGGGGCGCCGGCGTGCGTGGTGCTCCGCTCGCGGGCGGCGTGAACAGGGGCCGGGCGGGGGGCGCCGGAGTGACGGGTGCCGCGCTCACGGGCGGCTCAGGTTGCGCCGCGCGCGTCTCGACGCGGGCAGGCGGCGTGAATAAAGGCGGCCGCACGGGACGCGCCACGGTGCCTGGAGTAGTGCTCTCGGCCGGAGGCGCGGCAGGGCGGACAGCGGGTGGCGTCGCCGACGCCGGTTTCAGCCAGGGCAACCTCGCTTCTATCCGCTGTTGGGCAGGCGGTTGGGCCGGCGGCTGTGCCGGCGGTGCGGCTTTCGGGACGTCCGCCTGCGGCTCGGCTTTTGGCACCACCCGGGGCTCGATCCGGATTTCGCGAGGCGCGGGCTTGGCCTCCACGGGAGGTGGCGGCGCGGGGACCGGCTCGGGCTTCTGGGCGACCGGCGGCGGCTCCGGGCGCTTAGGCTCGGCGAGCGGCGAGCCGATGGGGATGGCCGCGACTCGATCCGCCGTAGACGCCGGACCCACGCGGGCAGGAGCGGGCTGGCTGGACAACCGGAGTCCCGGCTGCAAGAGTCCGAGCTTCTCGAGCTCAGGCCGCGAAAACGCAAATTCAAGGGCACTGACGTCGGTCCGGATCTTCCCGCCCTCGCGCACATAGATCGCGCCCTGGCAGGGCTTCCGCGAATACGGCTTGGCCAGGAGGAAGATGTTGTGGTCTTCCGGGAAAAACTCTTCGAACAGATCCTGGTCGTCGTCCTGCAGCACCAGCGCGGGGCGGGTATTGCTGCGGAAGAAGCCAACGACGCCGAGACCGCCCGGCTTCTGGTTCTTCTCGATGGCGTCGGCCAGCTTCTCCTGTTCCTCTTCCGACAGGAGGTACGACGGGCCCAGGGTATAACCGCACTCGACGGGCTCGTAGTCCGACACCACAATCGACACCGGCCAGCCCGGCAGCACCTGTCCCAGAAGGATTCCGCCGATCTCCGAGCCGCGATTCGTGATGGCGCGGAAGATATCGAGGCTTTGCTTCTCCAGGCGCTCGATCAGGCCGGCATCGAGGCGTACCGAGAACGGCACTCCCTTGGGTTCCCAGACATACTGCGGGTGCTCGGGATCGGGCTCGACGTTGCGGGGGCCTTCCGCGCCTCCGCCTTCCACGGTCTGGTCCGGATTGTCCGAGCTGCTGAAGTGACTCTCGACGACTTCGCGGATCCCCGAGAACGAGGATGCGCTGGTGAGGTCGTCGACGTCCAGCGGCTGCCGGTTGAATTTACGCCGATTGGCGTTGCGCTTCGGGGATGCCATCCAGTTGTCTCATTATTGCAAGAACTTCGTCTGCCACCACCTGGTAGTCTTCGAGGGCTTTCGACTTGGGGTCGAAGTCAGCCAGGAATTGCCGCTCCTTATTGGCCTTCACCACCGAGGTATCGGTGCGGACGGCGGTAAGGCGCGGCACGCCGGTTTTTTCGGCGATTTGTTCGAGAGTGTCGAGAATGATTCCGGTCATCGCCAGGCGGCGGTCCACCATCACCGGCAACATGCCGACGGTCTCAACCGGCAGGTGGTAGCTGTTGGCGAACATAGTGTTCAGGGTTCGCGCCGCTTCGAGGCTGGCCATGGCGCCCTGGACGCTGAGGATTTCCATCGCGACCGGGATCAACACCCTTCGCGTGTAGACCATGGCGCAGGTCTGGAAGAGCGTGATGGAAGGAGCCACGTCGATCAGGATGGCGTCGTAGTTGTGTTCGTAGGAGCTGAACATCTGCTCGAAGACGAACTCGCGGAAGCCCTGTGCCGTGATCAGGTCCTCGGCACGCGATGTGTTCCGGTTGCTGGGGAGCACGTCAATATTGGGGCCGGCCGAAACCAGGCACTCCTCGAGCGCGATGTGGCCCACCAGAAAGTCCGAGAGGTGGTACTTGGCTTTGAGGGAGATGACGGTCCCGATGGAGCCCTGGGAATCGGTGTCGACCAGCAGAACCCTCTTGCCTTGGTCGGCATAGATGCGGGCGAGAACCAGAGCGGTCGTTGTCTTGGCGACGCCCCCACGTTGATTCGCAATGACGAGACGGATCATGTACGTTCCTTTTGCGCCTGGAGTTGCTCCTTGGCAAGTTCGATTTCCGCCAGCGTCCAGACACGGCGGCGTTTGCCGACGCGGCCGGCGGGAGGTGTGATGGTCCCGTCCTGCAAGCGGCGGTAAAACGTCGCCCGGCTGATGCCGAGCGTGCTGATGAGCCCGCTGTCCGATATGCCTGAACGCGATCTGCTGTGATCTGTCATGCCGACACTGATTAAGAGTGGATCATAGTCCAATACCCTAGCTTGTGTCAACGATAAAATAGTCTCAAACTCTCTGAAATCGTCTCACGGCCAGTTTTGCGACCATTAAGGGCCAGAAATCCGGGGCCGAGGGGCGGGATCCGGGCGGAAGGCGGTTGCACCCGTGGTGGCGGGATAAGCCATTGGATCGATGGGGCTTCCATGTGAATAACCCTGCGGCTCTTCGGTGTCTTCGGCCCCTGTTCGCGGGGGTGAGTACTGAGGTCGATCTAGCGGTAGTTCCAGGACCTCTACCCATGCTTGGGTGATCGTGTGGCGGAGGCTCGGTCCACGGTTCACCTGAGGATTGGATCGGCTTTCTAAGGCTCGGACTTTAGAGGGGTGCGCGCCGGTTGGGCCGCTTCATCGAAGCTGCTATGGCCGACGCTCTGCGGTCCGACGACATCGGACAGCGTACCAGACTGCCAGTCCCCAGGAGATCAGAACCATGGCGAGGATGACTAGAGCCAGAGGGAGGTCCTCGTAATAAGCGGGACCCACTCCCAATGCTCCGAGGATTTTGCCTACTGCACCGAGGCACGGGAGGGGCGCGATGAACAGCGCCCCGACGATCCTGGCATCTTTGCCCACGAGGTGCGTCCTGCCGCACACCTCCCTGCCCGCGGCCAAAGCAACGACACCGCGAGCGAAGAAGTAGATGGCCAGGAAGATTGGAAAGAAAAGCAGCAGCTCAATCGCATCCATCATGCCGCCCTTGAGTCTACACCCGCCTGATTTGTCGCGGCTCCGGCCGTCCTCCGATCGTTCGAGGTTGGACAACTCTGGAGCGGCCGCAGGATCTGCGATACTCATTCCGGCGGCCGACGTCGAGGATCTATATGAGAAGCCCACTGATCGCCACGGTTGTTTTGCTGGCCTCCTGTTCCGCGTCCTGTCAGAGCCGCAACTTTCCCCTCGAGGAGGGGGACCTGGTCTTCCAGAGTTTCGCTTCACCGCAGACCAGGGCAATTCAACTCGCCACGAAATCCCGGTTCAGCCACATGGGGATCATCCTTCGCCAGGGCGACACGCTGATGGTCTATGAGGCGGTGGGGCCGGTTAAGTTCACGCCGGTAGACGAGTGGATCGAGCGGGACCCGGGGGGACACTTCGTGGTGGAGAGGCTGAAGAATGCGAAGACGATCCTGACGAAGGGCAACCTCGAAAAGCTGGAGCGCACGGCCGCCACCTTCAAAGGCAAGCCGTACGACTGGGTGTTCAACTGGTCCGATGAGAAGATCTACTGTTCCGAGCTGGTCTGGAAGATCTACTACCGCGCCCTCGGTGTCGAGATCGGCGGCCTCCGCAAGCTGAAAGACTTCGACCTGTCATCGGCGGAGGTTCGGATGAAACTGAGGGAACGCTACCCCGAGGGAGTCCCGCTCGAAGAGACGGTCATCTCTCCTCAGGACGTTTTTCAGAGCGACACGCTGACGACGGTGTACAGTCAGTAGAAGGTCCCACCGGCTTTCACCAGGTGCTCGATGCCTGCCGCCTCCAGGTCGGGGTCGAGATTGAGCTCCGTGCCAGCCATCTCCGCGGCGTAGGCCGCGATCTGGTCGTGCCTTGCCTTGCGCAACTGCTCGCGTAGCCAGCAGTCGATTGCTTCGCGCGCCAGCGCAGTCGCGGGCACACGCGCCCGCTCGGCGTGCGCACGGAGATCGGCGTAGGTTTGCTCCGGCAGTGGCAAGTGGAAGTTCTTCATATCCGGCCCAGCCGCGTCACGTCCGCAGGCGCGTGAGGAGGTATAGCGCCGCCACCGCGAAGAGCGCGTCGGGGGCCCAGGCGGCTAGCTCGGGCGGAAGCTGGTTGACGTTGCCGAGCTGCTCGAACAGCTGTCCCAGGGACCAGTAGGCCACCGCCACTCCGAGGCTCACGCCTACTCCCGCCATGGCGCCGCGCGAGCCGGTGAGGAAGGCGAAGGGCGCGGCGATCAGCGCCATGATGAAGGCGAACAGCGGCACCGAGAACTTCTTCGCCAATTGCACGCGCAGGTGGACGGTGTCGAATCCGCTCTGCCGCAGCTCCCGGATGTAGGCGCCGAGCTGGGCGAAATTCATCTGCTTGTCCTGGATGACTTCCTTGAGGAACCACGCGGGCGGCTCGGTCAACTCGGGGAAAGTGGTGACCTGGAAGACCTGGCCGGAGGACTCGACGCGCGTCTTCATCTCGCGGCTCCAGCCGTTGACGAAGATCCAGGTGTTGGTGGCGGGCTCCCAACGCGCGCGCTGGGCGGAGATGTGCCGCTTCAGGCGGAAGGGGTGCATGTCGAACTCGTAGACGTTCACTCCATCCATGGCCGAATTGCGGGTGTCGAAGTAGGTGTAGTAGTAAATCCGCGGGGGCTGGCCGGGTAGTGTCTGGCCGTAGATCCACTTGCGGTCGGGGCGCAGGTAGGTGCGCGGCGCGCGGCCCTTGATCTCGTCGCGCAAGGCGTCCTGGCGGCGGTTCGCTTCGGGCAGTACGCCCGAGGAATCGAGGCTGAACAGGCCGGCGCTGAGCAGCAGGCTGGTCACCAGCACGGGGCCGGCCAGGCGGTAGAGGCTCACGCCGGTGGCTTTGAACGCGATCACCTCGTTGTGCTTGGCCATGATGCCGAAGGTCACCAGGACCGCGACCAGCACGCTTACGGGAGTGGACTCGTAGACCAGTTCGGGAGTGAGGAAGAAGAGGTAGGTCAACATCTTCGACATCGGGATGTGGTTCTTGAACACGTCGCCGAGCAACTCGAAGAAGGTATAAACGTGCGTCATGAAAACGAAGCTCGCCAGCAGCAGGGCGAAGTAGAAGACGAAGCTCGACACGATGTAGGTGTCGAGGATCTGCGGCAGGAAGTGCAGCCGGCCCAGGCGGCCGGTGGGGACGCCTTTCCGCTCCGGCTCTTCGGCTCCCTTGCGCACGCGCGCCCAGACGGACTGGAACAGAGACTTGATGGAATCAACCAGGTTGCGATCGCCCGGCCGTTCCAGGCGCGCCAGCAGGATGATTCCGGCCACAAAGAAAACGGCGTTGGGGAACCAGACCGCGGGCGCGGGCGCGAGCGTGCCCTGTTGCGCCAGGCTGATCAGGCTGATCAGGCCCATGTAATACAGGAACGCCAGAAAAACGGTGACCACGAAGGCCGCGGACTTGCCGGCCTTGCGTGAGGACGCGCCCAGGGCGATCCCGACCACGGCCAGTAGCACGCACGCGAGCGGTAGCGCGAGGCGGCGATGGAACTCGATGGCGGCGTCGCGCGACTTGTGTATGTTGCGGAGAAGGGGGAGGGTGTCCTGCTCGCTGAAGGGCCGCACGTGCACGTCGGAAGGATGGGAGGCCTCCAGCGCCTCGTCGCCGGAGGGGAAGCTGGTGCTGACGTAGACGCTGGGGTCTTTGGTTGCCTGGTGTGTGCTGGCGTCGAGGAGATGGAGCTGGATGCGGTTATTCTTGACGTCGGGCGAGGCGATGACCTCGCGCGCCAGGGTGATGCTCGGTCCCTGACCCTGGTCCGTGCCGCTGGAGGGGCGGTCTGAGGGCGCGCGCAGATCGGCGATGAAGACATCGCGCCAGATCTCGGTGCGGCCGGGAATGGAATCCCCGACATAGAGGACGCGGTTGGGGAACTGTTCCTCGAAGACGCGCGGCTGGACCTCGGCGGTCAGCTCCTCGGCGGCCAGCTTGCCCAGCAGAGTCTCGGTCTTTCGGATGGACCACGGGGTCAGCCAGAGCGAGCAGGCCGCGGTGATGAACGTGAAGAAGAGGCCCACCACCAGCACCGGCGACAGGATACGGCGGCTGGGTACACCGGCCGCGCGCATGCCGACGATTTCGCCGTCGCTCGACATGCGGCTGAGGGTGATCAGGATGCCGACCAGCGCGCCGGTGGGAAGCGCGAAGGTCATGGTGAGCGGCAGCAGCAGGCCGAACAGGGAGGCGATGGTGGAGGGCGTGGCCGAACTGCGGACCAGCAGCTCGAAGCTCTTGCCGGCTCGCTGGAGGAAGAGCACGAAGGTGAAAAGCACCGTACCGAGGAAAGCGTTCGAGAAGAGCTCGCGGAGAATGGCGCGGTTAAGAAGGCCCATCTTTCACTGTACTCGACCGGGCGTTGGGGGCGGGACTATCGGCTGTTTCTCCCGCTTGCTTACGCGCGCGGTTCGGTGCTGGCGGTGGTGGCGGAGCTTGGACACGGACACTCAGGATACAACATCGTGTCTTCAAGATCCTGAAGCGGCTGCCGATGAGGGTTTTGGACAGGCACGTTTTGAGTTCCAACCATACCCAGAACGGCCGCGACGGTGCGCGGGTCCTACTGATTTGCCCGGACAGCCGGATGTCCGCGGAACTGGCCCGGGCGCTCGAGGGCGAACTGCCGGCTGCACGCCTGGCGACGGTGGATCACTATCCGGACCGGGCCGAGGCACCCAGGCTGGCCGAGCAGATCGAATTCTGCCTGCTCGATGTGGTCTCCGATGTGACCGCCGCCACGGGGCTGCTGACGAGCCTGGGCGCGGTGGCTCCCGGAGTGCCCGTCATTTCCCTGCTCCGCGCGAACGATCCCGACCTCATTCTCAGATGCCTGCGAGGGGGCGCGGACGATTTCCTGATCGAACCGTTTACCGCCGACCAACTTCGCGCCGTACTGAAGAAGCTGGCGCGGCTGCGGACGGGGCCGCCGGCGCCCGCGGAGGACGGCGGCAAGGTCATCTGCATCATGCCGGGGAAAGGCGCCTGCGGAGCCACGACGCTCGCCTGCAACCTGGCCTTCGCGCTGCGGCGCCTGAGCGGCGGCAAGGTCCTGCTGGCGGACCTGGACGGGCTCACCGGGACCGTTGCGTTCGTCCTCAAGCTGAGGTCTTCTTACAGCTTCGTGGACGCGGTGACGCATTCCGGAGTCCTCGACAAGGACGTCTGGCGGGTGCTGGCGACGCCGTGCCGCGGCATTGACGTGCTGCTCTCGCCCGAGAGTCCGGTGGATTGCTATAGCGAACCGCTCGACCCGGCGGCGCTGGTTCGGTCCTCGGGCGAGCGCTACGATTTCGTCGTGATCGACAGCGGCGGCGCTCACGGCGACTGGAATCTGGCGCTGGCCCGCCTGGCCGACGACCTCCTGCTCCTGACCACCAACGAACTGCCGGCCCTGCACGCCACGCAGCGCGCGCTCGCGCACCTGGAGGGAAGGGGAGTAAGCCGCTCGAAGCCGCGCCTGGTGCTGAACCGCTATCTGGCACGGATCGGATTGCCGGAGGATGCCGTCGGCCAGGCGCTGGGCGCCAGGGTCTTCGCGACTCTGCCCAGCGACTACGAAGGGCTTCAGAGAGCGCTGATGGAGGGCCAGGCGGCGGCGCCCGCGACCGCCTTCGGCCAAGCCGTCGGGTCGCTGGCACGCGCCCTCATCGGGCGCGACAAAGAGGCCGCCAAGGCATCGACTTTCTCGCGGATTCGCGGGCTGTTCTGAGCGCATGGCGGGTTGACAACCCGCCGCAGGTTAACAACCTGCCCCACTCCCTACGGCGCGAAGTAGCCGTTGATGTCGAGGATCACCTGCGTGTTGTCGGTCACGTAGATATCGATCGCTCCGTTGGTTCCCGCCGGAACGATAGCCGCGTTGGCCACTACCGCCCCGTCCCAGGAATTCAGAGTAGAGGCGTTCGGCCGCGGCGAGCCGGCAGGCCAAGCGGTCAGGTACGCAAGCGTCGTGTCGGGCACCACGGTCACGTTCACGGCATACGCCACCGCGTTCGAGGGCACGTAGCAGGCACCGGCCGGGATGGTGAACGAGCGCGTGGTCCCCGCCGCCAGTTCCGGACCGCCGAACAGACCCGCGGCATTCCGCGTATCCGCCACACGGCACGGCGTGACCGGGTAGAACGAAAGCGCGCCCGAGTTGCCGGGTTGCGCGAAATAGCCGTTCGTATCGAGAATCACGTCGGTCTGGCCCGTCACATAGACGGAAACCGCGCCATTGGTCCCGGCCGGAACCAGGGCGGCGTTCGCCACCACCTGGCCGGTATAGGAATTCAGGGTCGAGACGAACGGGCGCGCCGGCCCGGTGGGCCAGGTGGTCAAGAAAGACAGGGGCCCGCTGGGCACCACCGTAACGTTGAGCGAGTAAGCGCTGGCCGCCAAGGCGGTTCCGCAGCCGCTGAGCGGGATGGGGAAGCTCCTGCTTTCGCCGGCGAACATGGAAGGTCCGCCAAACTCGCCGGTCGGGCGCCGGGTATCGGCGATGCGGCAGGGCGTGGCGGCATAGAACGAGAACCCGCTGGCGTCGAAGTAGCCGTTGATATCGAGGACCACGTCGGTCTGGTCGCTGGCGTAGACGTCTATCGCTCCTCCCGCGCCGGCCGGGACGATGGCTGCATTGGCCACCACGCTGCCGCCGAACGAATTCAGGGTGGAGACAACGGGCCGGGGCTCGCCGGCGGGCCACAGGCTCAGGAACGAAAGCTCGCCGCTGGGTACCGCCGTGACGTTGAGGGAATACGCGGCCGCGGTGGGCGGGATGTTGCATCCGCTCTGGGGAATCGGGAAGGTTCGCATGCCGTGGGCGACCAGGCTGGGACCGCCGAAAGGTCCGGCGAGCCTGCGCGTGTCCGCCACCCGGCAAGGAGTGACCGGGACGAACTGCGCACCGATGGCCGGCACGCCGGTGGTGAAGGACCAGATCGCGGACGCCGTGGTCCCGACGGGGTTTCGAGCCACGATCTGCCAGTAGAAGGTCGCGCCCGAAGTCAGAATACCCGGGGAGTAGCTGGTCGAGGTGGTATTGACTACCATCGGCGGCGCGGAGGAAGTTCCGAAGTAGACGTCGTAGGACGTGGCCGCGTTCGCGGCGTTCCAAACCAGGGTCGGCGCCACCAGAACGCCGGTCGATGACATGGGCGGAGAGACCAGGACAGGCGGCGCGGGTGGCCCGCCGATGGAGATCACATACGCCGCGCTGAGGGTGGGCGAGCCGCCGCCGGAGACGGAGATCTGATTGGTTTCGAGCGGGGGCGCGTCGTCGGCGATGTCGACGGTCACGGTGATGGGCGGATAGCTGGCGCCCGGGGTCAGGACGTCGCTGCGCGTACAGACGTTGCCCGTGCAGGCCCAGCCCGTGCCCGACATCGACACCAGGGTGAAGCTGCCCGGCACGGTTTCGGTGACGGTCACGGTGCCGATGGTGGGCCCGGCCCCGGCGTCATCGCTCACCACGAGCGAGAAGACCGCGCCCGTCTGACCGCGGCCGAGGCCGGCAAAGAGGTCGTTGGCGATGCTCAGCAGGGCGCGGGTTGTCGCGGTGGTCAGCATGCGGATCACGTTGTTGCCGTTGTCCGCGATGTAGACGCTGCCGGTGGAGTCCACGGCCACGCCCGTGGGGCCGTTCAACTGCGCCAGGGCGGCGGGGCCTCCGTCGCCCGAGTAACCGGCGGCGCCATTGCCGGCGATGGTGGTGACGATGCCGGTTGCCGCGGCCACCATGCGAATGCGGTTGTTGAGGGAGACGGCGCCGTTGCAATAGTAGCCACACGGGTTGGTCAGCGTGTAGAAGTCCGCTATGTACAGGTTGCCGGCGCTATCGACGGCCACGGACTGGGGAGCCATTCCGGCGCTGGTGGCGGGACCACCGTCGCCCGAAGCGGCCAGGGTGCCGTTCCCGGCCACGGTCGTGATCACGCCGGTGGTCGCGTTGACCATGCGAACGACACCGTGGCTGAGATCCGCGATGTACACATCCCCGGCGCCATCCGCCGCCACGGCGGTGGGCACGACCTCGGCACGGGTCGCGGGGCCTGCGTCGCCTGAAGAACCCGGCAAGCCATTGCCGGCCACCCGGGTGATGACGCCCGTCGCCACCGTCACTTTACGAACCACGTTGCCGGCAGTGTCGGCTATGTAGAGGTTCCCCGAACCGTCAACCGCCACGCTGGTGGGGTTGTAGAGTTGGGCGCTGGTGGCCGGACCTCCATCGCCTGAATTGCCCGGCGTGCCGTTCCCGGCCGCCACCGCGATGTTGCCCGTCGCCGCCACGACTTCGCGGACCACGTTGCCGTCGGAAAAGTAGATATTGCCCGAGGCATCCACGGCTGCGTTCGATGGCACGCCGATCCGGGCGCTGGTGGCGGGGCCCCCGTCGCCCGAATAACCGGGCAGGCCATTGCCGGCTACCGTCATGATGGCGCCCGTGGCCGCGACCACCTCGCGAATCACGAAGTTCGAGCTGTCCGAGATATAGATGTTTCCGAAGGTATCCACCGCCACGCCGGGAGCGGAGCCGAGCTGGGCGCTGGTGGCCGGTCCTCCGTCGCCCGCGTACCCGACATAGCCGGGCTTCCCGTTGCCGGCAAGAGTAGAAATGGTGGAGCTGGCCGCAGTGACCTTGCGGATCACGTTGCCGTCCGCGATGTAGATGTTACGCGCGCCATCGAGCGCGATGCTGGGGACGGCGAGGAGCTGGGCGTTGGTTGCGGCGCCACTGTTGACGCTGTCGGTTCCGCCGCCGGCCACGGTGGTGATGAGACCCGTCGCGGCGGTGACCTTGCGAACCCGGAAGTTCCCGGAATCGGCGATATACAGGTTGCCGGCTGCGTCCACAACCACGCCGTACGGAGTGGACAGCTGGGCGCTGGTAGCCAGGCCTCCGTCACCGGAAACCCCGGGGGTTCCCGTCCCGGCCACTGTCGTAATGACGCCGGCCGCCACCTTGCGGACTACGCTGTCGATGGCGTCGGCGACGTAAATGTTCCCGGAGCCATCGACGGCCAGGCCAAACGGACTCAGGTTGGCGGTGGTGGCTGGGGTCCCGTCACCCGTATAACCAGGGGTGCCGTTTCCGGCCACGGTGGTGATGAGCCCCGTCGCCGCGGTGACCATGCGGATCACGCTGTTATCGCTGTCGGAGAGGAACAGGTTGCCGGACCCATCCACCGCCACGTACCTGGGATGGCCGAGTTGGGCGGCAGTGGCCAGACCCCCATCGCCGGTATACCCGGGAGTGCCGTTCCCGGCCACGGTGGAGATGAGGCCCGTTGTCGCCGCCACCTTGCGAATCACACTGTTACCGGCGTCGGCAATGTAGAGGTTGCCGGTGGAGTCCAAGGCCAGGCCGGAGGGTTGCGCCAGCTGCGCGTCGGTGGCCGCACCTCCGTCGCCCGAGTAACCCGGAAGGGTGGAGCTGCCCGCCACGACGGTGAGGGTTCCTGAAGTGCTGACCTTTAGAACGGAGTTGCCGGAGTCGAAGTACAGGTTACCCGCGGGGTCCGCGACGACAGCCGTTGTCGTCTCGAGCGCCAGGCTGGTGGCTACTGCTGGTGTGACCGGCAAGCCGCCACCGGCGACTGTCCTGATCAGATACTGCTGGGCCAAGGCGGAGCCGCCGGCCAGCAGGAGTCCAAGGGCAAACGCGACCTTTGTCTTCATCGCACACCCCCCGTTAAATCAGTTTAATTCAGGGAGAC
>DATNLV010000413.1:0-5694 GCA_035602665.1 Bryobacteraceae bacterium
AACTATCTGGCGCAACGCATCCGGCAAGTGGCGGTGCTGCACCAGGTTCCGATCGTCGAGAACCCTCCGCTGGCGCAGGCGCTCTACAAGTCGGCCGAGGTAGGGCAGGAGATCCCGGCGCACCTGTACCGCGCCGTGGCCGAGATTCTGGCGTATATCTACCGCCTGATGGGAGGCCGCCTGCCGGCATAGAATATGGCACCCGCACCCGTTAGTCTGGCTCCGGCAAGCGGCGGAGCGCCGTTCGCGGGTTCACGTTCGGGCGGCGCCGGCCGCTCGAAGGGCGCCGCAGCCGTCCGCGCCGTGTTCTCGCCCGCCGAGGCCGCCGAGATGGGCGTGCCGCTGGCGGTGCTGGCCATCGTGCTGGCGATGGTGACGCCCCTGCCGCCGTTCCTGATGGACCTGCTGATCGTGGTGAACATCACCATCTCGGTGGTGATCCTGCTGGTGGCGATGTCGATCCTCAAGCCGGTCGAGTTCAGCGTGTTTCCGGCCGCGCTGCTGCTGATGACGCTGTTCCGGCTGAGCCTGAACGTCTCCTCGGCGCGTTTGATCCTGCTCAACGGCAACGGAGGGACCTCGGCGGCGGGCCACGTGATCGAAGCCTTCGGAACCTTCGTGGTGGGCGGCAACTACATCGTGGGAGTGGTGATCTTCCTGGTGCTGATCGCCATTCAGTACGTGGTCATCAACCACGGCGCGGTGCGCATCTCGGAAGTCACGGCGCGCTTCACCCTGGACGCCATGCCGGGCAAGCAGATGTCGATCGATTCGGACCTGAACGCGGGGTTGATCGACGAGGCGGAAGCGCGCACCAGGCGCCGGCAGCTGGCGGCGGAGGCGGAGTTCTACGGCGCCATGGACGGCGCCTCGCGCTTCACGCAGCGGGACGCGGTAGCCAGCATCCTGATCACCGCCATTAACATCATCGCCGGCTTCCTGATCGGCGTCCTGCAGCACGGGATGGACCTGATGCGCGCGCTGCAGACCTACACGGTGCTGACCATCGGCGACGGCCTAGTGACGGTGATGCCGGCGCTGATGATCTCGATCTCGGGGGGCTTGGTGGTCACGCGCGCCAGCGCCGAGGCGCGCCTGGGAACCGAGTTCCGGCGCCAGGTCTTCGGCAAACCGCAGCCCTTGCTGATGGCCTCCGGGGTGCTGCTGGTGCTGTCCCTGTTCCCGGGATTGCCCATGGTTCCTTTCCTGCTGTTCGGGGGAGGATTGGGCGCGCTGGCGTGGCGCATGCGCAAGACTGCGGCCGCGGAAGAGACAAAAACGGCCGCGGCGGCTCCGTCGGCGGCGCGGGAGAACCTGGAGGCGCTGCTGAGGGTCGAACCGCTGGCGGTCGAAGTCGGCCTGGGCCTAGTGAGGATGGTCGACGGCGGGGCGCAGTCGCCGCTGCTCAAAAAGATCGCCGCCATCCGCAGGCAGCTGGCCAGCGAACTCGGGTACCTGCTTCCGCCGGTGCGGGTGACCGACAACCTCTCCTTGCACTCCCGGGAGTATGTACTTCTGCTCAAGGGCTCCGAAGTGGCGCGTCACGAGTTGCCCCAGGGCTGCGAACTGGCCATCAACGCGGGCAAGGCCGCGACGCCGATCGAGGGGATCGCGACGCGCGAGCCGGCCTTCGGCATCCCCGCGGTCTGGATTCGCCCGGAGCAGGCCGAGGCGGCGCGCAAGGCAGGCTATACGGTGGTCGACGCCACCAGCGTCCTGGGCACGCACCTGGCCGAGATCATACGCCGCTACGCCCACGAGATCTTCACCCGCCAGGACGCCAAGCGGCTTCTCGACCGGGTCACCGAGGAGCACCCCAAAGTGGTCGAGGACGTGGTGCCCAAGCTCATTCCCCTGGCCTACGTCGAGCGCGTTCTACAGAACCTGCTGCGGGAACGCGCCTCGATCCGCGATGCCGTATCGATTCTCGAGGCCCTGGGGGAGGCCGCCAACATGACCAAGAACCAGATCCTCCTCACCGAATACGTGCGGCAGGCGATCCGGCGCATGGTGGTGAAGCCGTACTTGAACGCCAGCGGCGACCTGGCGGCGTACCTGATCGATCCGGCACTGGAACAGGTTGTCGAGAGAGCCATCGAACATGGCGAGCACACCAGCCATCTGAATCTGGCCCCCCAGGCGATCCGCGACGTTCTGGACCGAATCCAGCGCGTTACCGGGGTGCCGGAGTCTCCGGTGGCAACCGTGGCCGGGCCCGGGACGCGGTACTTCCTGCGGCAGCTTGTCGAGCCGACTCTATATAACGTTTTCTTTATTTCTCACAATGAGATACCGCCTGGAGTGAAAGTAGTTTCGATGGGAGTGATCCGCTGAGGTACTGACATGACACTGAAGTCTTTCTTTGGAACCGGAATCAAGGCCGCGCTCGACCAGGCGCGCATGGAGATGGGGCCGGAGGCCATGCTGGTGAGCTCGCGTCCGGCGCCTCCCGAAGCCCGCCACCTGGGCGACTACGAAGTGGTGGTGGCCACAACCGACCGTCCCGAGCCGGCCGCGCCGCAACGCAGCGACCGCCCGGAGCCGTTCGCCGACGGCATCGCGCAGCTCGAGAAGAAGCTCGACCGGGTGGCTGCGGCGATCCATCGAGCCACGCTGGCGGAGCCGGCCCAGGCCGGGGCGCCGGGGGTTTCACAAGCCTGCGAGGTGCTGGTGCGCAACGAGGTCGACCCGGACCTGGTCGGGGAGATCGCCGCGCGTCTTCGGGCCCTGGGCTCGGGCGCTTCGCCGGCCGAGCTCGAACTGGCGCTGCGGGCGGAAGTGGCGGGGCGGCTCAAGGTCGATTCCACCCTGGGACGGCCGGATGGGCGGCCGCGCATCGTGGCGCTGGCGGGCCCCTGCGCCTCCGGGAAGACCACCACTCTAGTGAAGCTGGCCGTCCGTTATGGCCTTGGAATGCATCGCCCGGTGCACGTCATCTCGATGGACTCCTATCGCGTGGCGGCTTCCGAGCAGCTGCGGTCCTACTCGGCCATCCTGGGGATCGGGTTTCAGATGCTCGAGACCACGGGCGCGCTGGCGCAGGCGCTCGAGGAACACTCGAATAAAGACCTGGTATTGATTGATACACCTGGGTTTGGCCAGCGCGACTTCGACGCTTCCAAGGATCTGGCGCGATTCCTGGCCTCTCGCCCCGACATCGACACGCACCTGGTACTAACGGCCTCGATGCGTTCTGCCGATCTATCGCGAGTGGTGGATCGGTATGAGGTCTTCCGGCCGGCCAAGCTGCTGTTCGCAAAGCTGGACGAAACCGGGGTCTTCGGTCCGATCCTGAACCTGGTGGTGCGGACGGGGAAGCCGGTGTCGTACCTGGCTGCCGGCCAGCAGATCCCTGAGGATCTGGAGCCGGCGACCGGGGAACGTGTCCTGGACCTTCTCACACGGCCCGCACAGCCGGCTGAGGCTGTGGCGGCGTAAAGGCCGGCAGTCCAGGCTGGCGGAGGTGACGATCGAAGTGGCACATGCCTATCCGGTCACCGAAGACGCGGAAGCTGCCGAAAGGGAGCGGCTCATCCTGGAGCATCTGCCCCAGGTGCGGTTGATCGCCCGCAGGATTCACGACCGCCTCCCGGGCAGCGTGAACCTGGAAGACCTGATCTCGACGGGCATCGTGGGGTTGATTGGCGCCATCGACAACTTCAATCCAGCCCTGAACGTAAAGCTCAAAACATACGCCGAGTATAAGATCCGCGGCGCCATCCTGGACAGCCTGCGGGGTCTGGACTGGGCGCCCCGTCAGAAGCGGAAGAAGGCGAAGCAGATCGAGGCAGCGATCGCGGCGGCCGAGCAGCGCCTCCAGCGCACGCCGACCGAGGACGAGATCGCCCAGCACCTGAACCTGACCATGGAGGAGTTCCACGCCTGGCTGGTGGAGGTCCACGGGGTGGATCTGGGCAGCCTAGAGCACGCCTCGGAAGATGGCGGGCGGGACCTGCTGAAGTACATCTCGGACGACCACGAGAAATGGCCTTCCGAGATCGTCGAGCGGGCGGAACTCGAGCGCTTGCTGGCCGCATCCATCGAAAAGATGCCACACATCGAGCGGACGGTGTTGAGCCTGTATTATCGCGATGAGCTTACCCTGCGCGAAATCGCCCAGATTATCGATCTGCACGAGTCGCGTGTGTCACAACTGAAAACCCAGGCGATTCTGCGGCTGCGCAGCTATCTTAAGAAGCGCTGGCCGATGGAACGGGGAGCCTGACCATGGCCGAGCCTATCCCGGGCGCGACCGCCGCCTGGGTTGCCGAGACCTGGAGCGCCAAACTGGCCGCCGCGATCGAGGCCATGACGGGGGATCTCCCGCCAGCCACCACCAGAACGGCAGCCGGCGAGCCCCCACCCGGCTTGCTGTGGTGGCAGCACCCTCTCAGCCTGGGAGCGCAGGCGGCGGTCTGGATCGGAGCTCCGGAGCCATCCTGGCTGGGCATCGGAAAGCACCTGCTCTCGAGCGCCGGTATCGAAGCCAGCGGGCCCGCCGATGCACGCAACACCTTCCTCGAAATCTCCAGCCAGGCGGTTTCGGGCCTGTGCCAGGCGCTCTCGGAACGTATGGGGAGGAACGTATCGACCGAGGGCGGCGCGGAATCGGGACCTGCCCCGGGCGCAGTCGGGTTCGAAGCCGCCGTGACGATGGGAGCCGAGACGCTGACGCTCTATGTGAGCGTGTCGAGCAGCCTGACGGAGGAGCTCGGAAGTTCGAAAACGTCCGCCGGCCCGGCGGGCGAAGAACGCATCGGGGAGGCGAGGGCGGGAGCGGAACGCGCACCCGATCCAAGGAAGAAAGAGACCAACCCGCTCGAGCTGGTCATGGAGGTCGAGCTTCCGGTCAGCGTGTCTTTCGGACGGGCCGAACTGCCGCTCAGGGATGTTCTGAAGTTGACGACAGGCTCCATCGTCGAGTTAAACCGCGGCCTTACAGACCCAGTGGAAATCATTGTAAATAATTGCGTTATTGCGCGCGGAGAGGTCGTCGTGATCGACGGCAATTACGGCGTCCGCATCCAGGAAATCGTCAGCCGGGACAAGCGTATGGGCACACCCCGATGAGCGCGCACCTGGGCCTGGCGGAATGCCTGCTGGCGCTGGCCGGCATGGGCGCCTGCGTGTGGCTGTTTGTGCTCATGAAAGCGGAGATCCACGGCGGCGAGAGGCGCTCCCGGAAGCGCGCCGAGGCGATCGAGGCCAGCTTGAACGCGGTAAGGGTTTCGCTGGCGAACCTGAGCAAACGACTGGAGGAGACGGAAAAGCAAAACGGCTTGCTGGTGCCCCCTCCTGCCATTCGCTCCGGCTTCAACCTGAGCAAGCGCAGTCAGGCGATCCGCATGAGCCGGCGCGGAGAGACTCCCAGCCAGATCGCGGCGGCACTCGAGCTTCCCCAGGGAGAAGTCGACCTGCTCCTCAAAGTGCATCGCCTGGTGGTGAGCCTGCCGGTGACGACTGCGGCGGGCAAGGGGCCTTGAGACGGCCACCGGCGTTCCGGCTTGCCGGCAGCGAGCAGGGCTAAAGAAAAGTATAACGATTCGGAGCGGAGATATATGAAACCAATCAGGGTGTTCACCGTGGTGCCGTCGCTACCGGCACCCATCGAGGGGTTGAGGCGGATTGCCTACAACCTGCGCTGGGCCTGGAGCCACGAAGCCATCGAGCTGTTCCGCCGCCTGGACAGCGACC
>DATNLV010000044.1:0-3445 GCA_035602665.1 Bryobacteraceae bacterium
GCCGCAGGCGAATTTCGTGATGATCGATACGGGCCGGCACGCGCGCGAGTTCATCGACGCGATGCCGCGGCTAGGCGTAGCGCCGGGCCGGCCGTTCCCTCCGCTCGATAACTTTCTGCGGGTGACCATCGGCACGGACGCGGAGATGGGCAAGTTCCGCGACGTGTTCTGGAAGGTGTACCGGGGCTAACGGCCTGGCGTGACCTCGCGGAGGCCGTTGGCCACGGCGGCCAGTCTCGGTTTGCTGCTCGGGAGCCGCGAGGCGAGCGTGTAGCCGATTACTTGGTTGAAACGCGTTTCGGTCTCGATGATTGTCACCAGGTATCCGAATTTGACGCCAAGGCGCCCATTGCCCGTAATCGTGTAACGAACCGCTCGGCGTCCGTTCACGACCGCCACTTCATCGCCGCTTGCCTCGGATTCTGGAAGTCGGCCGAGGATCGATGTCTTGGCGCGCTCGCTGTAGTTGCTGATATCCCTGAAGCCACGCTTCTCCTGGGAGATCACGCAGATCGACTCCATCGAGAGAGGCTCCGTTGCGGAGATCTGGCAGGCCGGTCTGGGCAAGAGCGACTGGTGCCAGTCGATTGGCAATTCAAGTTCGATGCGACCATCCGGGGTGCGAAGGGCGCTGCCGCTTCCCGGGCCGCTGAAGTCACGGACGACGGTGCGCGCCACAAGCCCCAACAGCGCGGCGATGACGATCAGAAGGACGGTCGGCATCGCGGAGGAGCGGCGGTTCTGGATCGCAGGTCCCGGCCACGGCAAAGGGGGAGGCTGTCCGCTGGTTGCCGGGCACTCGGGAGCGTGCTCAGCCGAGGGGGCGCCGACTACGAGTTTCACCTGTCGGCCGTCCCATTGAATGAGTAAGTGCGCCTGGCATTGCCAGCACACCGTTTCCGTGTCTCCGGAGCGCACCTGCGCAAAGGCGCGGCATGCCGGGCAGCTCAAGACAAGCGAGTCTTCGTCCTGCCAGTCCATCGGGTGGCAGCATATCACATCTAGCGTCGGCGGCTGTGCGGCTAAGCCGCCTTGGCCACTTCGGACAGCTCTTTGACTAGGTCGGTGACGAAGGACTTGGCGTCGCCGAAGAGCATCAGGGTCTTGTCGAGGTAGTAGAGCGGGTTGTCAATCCCGGCGAAGCCGGGGCTCATGCTGCGCTTGATGACCATGACGGTGCGGGCCTTGTCCACGTCCAGGATCGGCATGCCGTAAATGGGGCTGGATTTGTCGGTGCGCGCGGCGGGGTTCGTAACATCGTTGGCGCCGATGACCAGGGCGACGTCGGCCTGGGCGAAGTCGGAGTTGATGTCGTCCATCTCGAACAGGCGGTCGTAGGGGATATCGGCCTCGGCCAGCAGGACGTTCATGTGGCCGGGCATGCGGCCGGCGACGGGATCGATGGCGAACTTCACATCCACGCCGCGGCGAGTCAGCACGTCGTACAGCTCGCGGAGCTTGTGCTGGGCCTGCGCCACCGCCAGGCCGTAGCCGGGAACGATGATCACCGAGCGCGCGGAATCGAGGATCTGCGCGGCGTCTTCCGCGCTGGCGCTGTGAACGGTGCGCTGTTCGTGCGGGCCGCCGGCCGTGGCCTGGACCTGGCCGAAGGCGCCGAATAGCACGTTGGTGAACGAGCGGTTCATGGCGCGGCACATGACGATCGAGAGGATCAGGCCGGAGGACCCGTCGAGAGAGCCGGCGATGATCAGCAGGCGGTTGCCGAGCGCGAATCCCATGGCGGCGGCGGAGAGGCCGGCGTAGGAATTGAGCAGGGCGATTACGGTGGGCATGTCGGCGCCTCCGATGGGCACGATCAGGAGCACGCCGAAGATCAGCGAGAGGCCGATGAAGATGGGGAAGAGCCAGGCGTGCTCCGGCTGGATGGTCAGCCACACGCCCGCCGCAACGGCCAGGCCGAGGATCGACAGGTTGATCACGTTCTGGTTGCGGTAGGTGATGGGACGCTGCGGAAGAATTTCCTGGAGCTTGCCGAAGGCCATCATGCTGCCGGTGAAGGTGAGGAAGCCGAGCAGCGTTTCGAAGACCAGGGCGACCATGACCGCGCCATGCGGAGTGGCTCGGTAATACTCGGCCGTGCCGACCAGCGCGGCGGCTAGCGCGCCGAAAGCGTGGGAGAGCGCGGTCCGCTGCGGCACCGCGGTCATGGGCATCAGGTACGCGAGCGGCACGCCCGCTATGATGCCGATGACGAAGGCCCCGGCGATCAGCTTGTAATCCACCACCTCAGGGCGCATGAGCGTGCCGACGATCGCCAGCAACATGCCGGCCGCTCCCGCGAAGCAGCCGCGGCGGGCGGTGGTGGGCGAGCGCATCCACTTCAGGGAGAAGACGAAGAGGGCGGCCGAGAGGATGTAGATGTACTGGACGGCGGTTTCGATCATTGGGCGGCTCCCGGGCGGTTGGCTGGCTTGCGGGTTTTGAACATCTTCAGCATGCGGTCGGTGATGAGGTATCCGCTGACCGCGTTGGTCATGGAGGCGGTCACGGCGATGAAGCCGAGGGTGCGGGTGAGAGTGCTGGCGTGCGCGGCGCCGGTGATGAGGATGGAGCCGACCACGGCGATGGCGGAGATGGCGTTCGTCAGCGACATGAGCGGCGTGTGGAGGAGCGGCGAGACGCGGCGGATGATCTCCAGGCCGAGAAACGTCGCGAGCATGAAAATGTACAGACCGACTTCGAGATCGGTGAGCATTCGATTACCTCGCTTGTTCGGATACGGTTTCCGCGGGCGCTTGGGGGATGCCGAGCGCCTGCTGCACGCGGTGATTGACGATGCGACCCTGGTGAGTCACCAGCGTTTCGCGGGTGATTTCGTCGGTGGTGTCGACGGAGAGTTCGCCGCCCTTGATCAGGTGGCAGAGAAACGTGGTGACGTTGCGCGAGTACATCTGGCTGGCGTGATAGGGGATCGAGGACGCCAGGTTGAGCGGGCCGAGGATCGACACCTGGTGCTCGACCACGGTTTCGCCGGGGCGCGTCAGTTCGCAGTTGCCGCCACGCTCGGCCGCCAGGTCCACGATGACCGAGCCGGGGGCCATGCCCGCAACCATCTCGCGGGTGACCAGGATGGGCGCACGCTGGCCGGGAATGGCGGCGGTGGTGATGACGACGTCGTGGCGGGCGATGACTTCGGCCATCTGCTCGCGCTGGCGGCGGTAGAAATCCTCGCCGAGCGCTTTGGCGTAGCCGCCTTGATCCTGGGCCGCGGCGGTCTCGAGGTCGAGGGTGACGAAGCGCGCGCCCAGGCTTTCGACCTGCTCCTTGACGGCGGGGCGGACGTCGTACCCGCTGACGACGGCGCCCAGGCGGCGCGCGGTGGCGATGGCTTGCAATCCGGCGACGCCCGCTCCAATGACGAGGACGCGCGCGGCGGCGACGGTGCCCGCGGCGGTCATCAGCAGGGGGAACATGCGGGGCAGGG
>DATNLV010000429.1:0-6010 GCA_035602665.1 Bryobacteraceae bacterium
TAAGCTATCCATGAGGGTTGTTTCCTGACAGTGTGGTTTCTGGCAAGAAACATTCTATTGGGAAAGCAGCCCTCTTCAAAACATTTCTTCAGGTTTCGTTCTAGACCCAAGCCCGCGCTATTTTCGCAAGTCCCTCTCCAGACCCGCCTCCGTGCGAAGGCCGGGCCCCAGCATCGGGAGAGTCAGCCAGGGAACGCCCCAACGCTCCGGAACGCAGCCTCTTCCAACTCCTCCAGCCCGCCCGCGAAGAAGTGATCCTGCGCCTCTACCCAGACCAGTCGCTTGGGCTCCGGCAGTGCGTCGAAGAACGGCTGAAACTCTGGCCGTGGCCCGTACTGATCGTGTGTGCTCTGGATGAAGACGCGCGGCACCGTGCAGCCGGCGAGCCATGCGGTGCCCATGCGGGTCGGGAACCCGGCCGCCACCACACGGGAGGCCGTCCCCAGCTCGCATCCCAGCCGCAGTGCGATCCCCGATCCGAACGAAAACCCGCCCAGAGTGTAAGGGAGTCCGGGGTACTGGCCGCGCAACCACTGGAGGCAGAAGCGGGCGTCCTCGACCTCGCCCAGCCCGCCGGAGTGCGTGCCCTGGCTCCGCCCTACGCCTCGGAAGTTGAACCGCAGCACCACCGCGCCTGCCCTGCGAAACCCGCGCGCCAGCCGGTGCACCACCTTGCTGTGCATCGTGCCGCCGTAGAGCGGGTGCGGGTGCGCCACCAGAGCCGCCTGGCTCGCCCGGCCCTCCTCCGGTTCTTCGAGCAACGCTTCCAGCTCCCCGGCCGGCCCGCTCAGCATCAGGGATTTGATCGTGCGCACTCAGTTGGTCCGGTAGTTGGTGAACTGCATGTCGATCCCGAAATCCTGCCCCTTCAGCAGTTGAATCGCCGTTTGCAGGTCATCCCGGTTCTTACCGCTGACGCGCACCAGGTCGCCCTGGATCGACGCCTGAACCTTCAGCTTCGCCTCTTTGATCTTCTTCACGATCTCGCGCGCCTTCTCGATCGGGATTCCCGTCTGGATCGCGATCTCCTGGCGCACCGTCGAGCCCGCCGCCTGGATCACCTCTCCCGGCGTAAGCCCCTTGAGCGGCACCCCGCGCTTGGCGAGCCGCGTTTCCAGAATCTCGGTGATGGCGCGAAGCTTGAATTCATCCGCGCTGGCGAGTTGGATCTTCTTGTCCTTCTCGTTCAGCTCGATGGTCGATTTCGAGTTTTTCAGGTCGAAGCGGACGATGATTTCCTTCATCGCCTGGTGGATCGCGTTCGTGACCTCGTTGAGGTCGATCTTGGATACGACATCGAAGCTGTTGTCTGGCATGTCGATCTATTGTCCCAAAGCCACCAGCACCCGCTCGGTGATCTCGTCGATCATGGCGGGCATGGCGCGATCGAGCGCTACGGTCACCGCGGCTCTGATCCGCTCCGCATCCACCACCATCACGGGAGCAGGCGCCGGCATTGCCTCCGCGACGGCCTCCGCGGGCATCTCCGGTTCGGTCTGCGCTACGACCGGCTCAGGCTCGGCGGCCACCGGCTCCGGCACGGGAGCTTCCACAGCCTCCGCCATCTCGTCCTCGAGCGGCTCCCCGCGCGCCTCGCGCTCCGCCTGCGCGGCTTCCGCCAACGGCCGCACCAGCGCCACCACCACGGACGCCTCGAACGGCTTCTTCAGCACCGCGTCGGACCCCACGCGGCTGGCCGCCGCCTCGTCCACCGGCTCCAGCAGGCCCGCCAGCAACACCACGCGCGCGTGCTTGTGCCGCGCATGGCTCTTGACGTACTCGCAAATCTCGTAACCCGAGTGGATAGGAAGGAAGACGTCGGCCAGCACTACATCCGGATCCACGTCCTTCAGCCGGATCAGCGCCGTCTCGCCGTCGGTAACGGCCACCTCGAACCCTTCTTCGCGCAGGATTCTCTCGCCCATGCGCTGGGCATGGGGGCTGTCGTCAGCCAGGAGGATACGGCTCATTTCTGCGGCGCGGGCGGTTGCGGCGTGGGCGTCGGCGTCGAATTGGCGGCTGGTTTGGTGGTCCGCGCGTCGGGCTGCGTATCGAGTGCCGAGGTGCCCGTGATCGGACTGGCCGTCACGTCCGAACCGGCCGCGCCGCCCGCTGCCTCCACCGGAACCGTGACCGGAGTCGCCGGCCGCAGCGAGTCCATGGCAGGCTGGCCGGACTTGGCCGCCATCGAGATATCCGGACGGCCGCGGAAGACGCCCCAAAAATGACTCATCAGGCTCGCCTTGCCGTGATTCTCCATCTCGTATTTCTCGCGCGCCAGGGCCACCGGATCGGGGTCGGGGATCGGCTTCTCCATGTCCTTCAGCCGCTTCTTCGCATCGCCGGCCAGCGAACTCAGCGGGTAGTCGCGCACCAGCCTGGTGAAGGCGTCCGCGCTCTGATTGCGGAACTTCGGGCCGAGGTGGGAATACGAGTCGCCCGCGTCCCACAACGCGTGATCGGCCTTGCTGAACAGCGGATAGTGGTCCGCCAGCCCCTGGAAGCGATTCGCCGCCGAATAGAAGACGCCCTTGCCGTAATAGAACGTGCCGACGCGGTATTCCTCGTCCGCCAGCACCTCCTGGATCTCACGCAGGATCTGCTGGCCCTGCGGAGCCCACTTGCTGTTGGGATACTGCGTCAGCAGGGTGCGGCACTCGGCGTCCGCGCGCAGGGCGTGCGTCTGGTCGCGATCGGCCTTGTCCATCTGCTTTAGCTCGATCTCGCAGACCTTCTCCTGGGCCTCGGCGGCCTCGTCCATCATGGGATAGAAGAGCCCGAAGTCCTTGTACTCGGCCTCGGCCTGCGCCCAGGCGTGCGAGCCGCCTTCCCGGTACCAGCTGTCGGCCAGCGCGAGCTTGGCCTTGGCCATGTATTCGCTCTGGTCGTAGGTGTTCATGAGCGTGTTCAAGGTCAGCCGCGCCACTTCATAGCGGCCGTGTTCGAGGTCTTTGATCGCCGCGTCGAACAGAACCTTGTCGGGCTGCTGCGTGTCCTTGGTGATCGGGTTATCGTACTTTTTCACCTTGTAGGCGCAGGAGCACGTAAGCCCCGCAATCAGGACGAGAATGATGCCGTTCCAGCTTTTTGAAGCCTTCATAGATCCTTACAATCCTACACCCTGACGGCGGTTGCGTTCAGCGCGATCTCCCGCATGTGCGCCACGGTCGCGGCCGGGTCGGGGCTCTTGAAAATCGACGCTCCGCTCACCACCCAGTCGACCCCGGCCCGCACGATGTCCGCCAGGTTCTCCAGGTTCACGCCGCCATCGATCTCGATGGCGAAGTTCAATCCCAACTCTTTGCGCCGGCGAGCCAGTTGCCGGACCTTCTCGAGCGAATGAGGAATAAACTGCTGGCCGCCGAACCCCGGGTTGACGCTCATGATCAGCACGTAATCCACCAATCCAAGCACGTCGTCCAGCATTGCCACCGGCGTCGAAGGATTCAGCACCACACCCGCATGAACGCCTTCGCTTTGGATCGACCGCAACGTGCCGTCCAGGTGCCGCGCCGCCTCCTGATGAACCAGCACCTGGTCGGCGCCGGCCTCGATGAAGATCGGGGCGTACTTGTCCGGATCGCTCACCATCAGGTGCACGTCCAGGGTCATCTTGGTGATGGCGCGAACGGAGCGCACCACCGGCGGGCCTATGGTCAGGTTCGGTACAAAGTGGCCGTCCATGATGTCTACGTGCAACATCGTGGCGCCGCCCTGCTCCACTTTATGGATTTCCTCCCCCAGGCGGGCGAAATCGGCGGAGAGGATAGATGGAACGATTTGAACCATTTACGAGCTAGTCCGATGTTAACACAGCAGCGAAGAAACCATCTCCCCGATCGACTCCTGGAAGCCGCCGCCACAGCCGTTCGACATGGGCTCCAACGGCCGCGATTACGTCTTCGTTCTCCTCCCGCTCCAGGGAGCACGTCGAATACACCAGACGTCCGCCGGGCGCCATCCGTTCCAGGGCGTTCGTGAGCAGGGCCACCTGGCGGCAGTGGAGGAAGGCGAAATCGCCCGGTTGAAGCCGCCACTTGATCTCCGGATTGCGGCCCAGCGTGCCGGTTCCGGAGCAAGGAGCGTCCACCAGGATCCGCTCGAACCGTCTTCGAAAAGGAAGCGGGAGAGCGCCGTCCAGCGCCACCAGGTCCGCACCCAGTCCGCGCATGTTGACCAGGCGGCTCAGGTGTATGTCGCAAGCCACAGCTCGAACGCCGCTTTCCAGCGCCTGTGCCGTCTTGTTCCCCGGCGCCGCGCACAGGTCGAGGAAGGTCTGGCCCGCCCGCAGGTCGAGCAAAGGAACGATGCTCTGCGACCCGATGTCCTGTATCCGCATCCCTTCGACCCGTCCCGAAGTGACGCGATAACACCCCTCCACCTCGGTAGCCTCGAGCGTGTCCCCCAGCACCCCCAGCACCGAACCGCGACCGTCAGGGAGCGGACCCCGCACATACGTCCCCGGGGTCCCCAGATTCGCCCGAGCAATCTTCCCCGCCGTTTCCGTGCCGTACGCGCGCTCCCACCGTTCCAGCATCCACCCCGGATGCGCCAGCTCAACCGCCCGGTCCGGCCACTCCACCGCCTCCCGATCCACCTTCCGCAGCACCGCGTTCACCAGCGAAGCAGCCGACCGCTTGCCGGCCCGCTTCACCAGCTCGACGCTCTCGCTCACGGCGGCATGTGCCGGCACGCGGTCGAGATACCGCAGCTGATAGATCCCCATCCGCAAAGCGATGCGCACCTCCGCGTCCAGCCGCCCCACGGCCCGGCCGGAAAGCCGTTCCATCATGAAGTCGAGCTGGCTCCGCACGCGCAGCGATCCCAGCACAATCTCCGACGCCAGGCCCGCGTTGCGCGCGTCGAGGCCGCCGCGTGCGTAGAGGAGGTCGGACGCGTAGCCGCCCTGCTCCACCAGGCGGAGGATGTCGAAAGCGGCCGTGCGTGAGGGAGAGACCACCTCCCTATAATAAATTGTGGACATCGAGAAGACTCTGCTCAAGAAAGTCGGCGAGGCCGTCGGCCGCTTCAAGATGATCCGCGACGGCGACCGCGTAGCCGTGGCGCTCTCCGGCGGCAAGGACTCGCTGACTCTTCTGCATGCGCTCCTGCTGCTCGCCGAACGCGCCCCGGTCGACTTCTCCGTCTGCGCCTTCACCGTCGAGCAGGGCAAATTCCTGCGTCCCATCGAACCGCTGTCGGACTACCTGAAAGCCAAAGGCGTGGCCTGGACCTACTTCCGCGACGCGCCCTCGCTGCAACTGCTGGAGGACCAGCCCGAGCACGGCTGCGATCTGTGCAGCCGCTACCGGCGCCGGGCAGTCTACCAGGTGGCGCGCGGACTGGGCGCCAACGTCATCGCCTTCGGCCACACCGCCGACGATTTCTGCGAAGCCCTGTTGAGGAACGCGCTGTTCACCGGCAAGCTGAGCGCCCTGCCGCCGATCACGCGTTCCCGCGACAAACAGTTCCGCCTCATCCGTCCGCTGGTCTTCGTAGGCGAGGACGTCACGCGGGCCTACGCCGAGGCGACCGGCGCCCCGCTAGTCCCCTGCGGCTGCTCGCAGAAAACCGGAACGGTCCGCCGCACGTTGCGCGACATGTTCGCCAACCTGGACCGCCAGTATCCGCACCTCCAGGAGCACCTCCTGGCGGCCATGTCCAACATAGATCCCTCCAGGCTTCTGGACACGCGCTATCTCCATCTCGAAGGCGGAGCGGCGGAGGTGTTTCCGATCCTGGACGACCACCAGGTCTCTGACCGCTAGCTCCGCTTCCTCACGGTCGCGGTCCGGTGCCAGCACGGAACCGCGCGCGTCAGCAAGCGGACCAGACGGATCACAGGGCCAGACCACTACTCTCCTGAGGTAGTTGCAAAATTCTGACGCCGGGTTAGGGACTCGTACCCAGGATCGCCTGCGGACGCGTGGTGGGGCTGATTCGGCGCCCGCACGGCCAGCCCATCGGCACTCCCGGAGGCCATCCGGGCACACCCCTCCGCCTGACCTTC
>DATNLV010000440.1:0-5951 GCA_035602665.1 Bryobacteraceae bacterium
CGGCCGCAGTCACTTTCGTGTCGCGCACCCGGCACCGAACCGCGCGCGTAAGCAAGCGGAGTATCCTGATAGTTCCATGGCTAAGATCTTCCCGTTCCAACCGTACCGCTACTCCACCGCAGCCGGCCCGCTCGAGGCGCTGGTAACGCAACCCTACGACAAGATCACTCCCCAGATGCGGACCCGTTATCTCGGGCTGAGCCCTTACAACCTGGTGCGGATGATTCTCGGCGAACGCTTCGACGCCGACTCGCCACAGGATAACGTCTACACCCGCGCCGCCGCGCACCTGGACGCCTGGATCGCGAGCGGCGTCCTGGCGAAAGAGGCCGAGCCCGCCCTGTTCGCCTATTTCCAGGAGTTCTCGGTCCCCGATACCGGCGAACGGCTGGTGCGCAAGGGCTTCATCGGCCTGGGCGCGGTCGAAGATTACGCGGAAGGCGTCGTCCACCGGCACGAGCAGACGCTCTCCGGCCCGAAGAAGGATCGCCTGGAGCTGCTGCGCCACACGCGCGCCCACGCCGGCCAGCTCTTCATGTTGTACCCCGACCCCGAAGGCGAGATCGACCGCGTCCTGGACCAGGCCGCCGCCGGCGAGCCGTGCGCGGCCGTCACCGACGAGTATGGGACCGTGAATCGCCTCTGGAAGATCGCGGAGCCTGAGCGCATCGCGGCCATCGTGAGCGCGATGACGGCGAAGAAGCTGCTGATCGCCGACGGGCACCACCGCTATGAGACCGCCCTGGCGTTCCGCAACGAGAACCCCGGCCTCGAAGATGCCCGGCGCGTGATGATGACCTTCGTCAGTATGCATTCGTCGGGCCTCAAGATCCTGGCGACGCACCGCCTGGTCAGCGGCCTGGCCGGTTTCAACCCGCAGGCGTTTATCGCCGCGGCAGGGCTGCGCGCGGTGGGAGATCTGGCCGCGTTGCGCGCGCTGTGGGCCGCCCCGCACGCCGGCCTGGTGAGAATCGGAGTGGCGCTGGCGGGAATCGAGCCGCTCTATGTCTACGAGGCCCCGCGCGCCGCGGGCGAGCTCGACGTTCCCGTGCTGCACCAGCGCCTCATCGGCGGCGCCCTCGGCATCGACGAGGCAGCCGTGCGCGACGAGAAGAACACGCGCTACATGCGCGGCGCCGAGCCCGCCATCGACGAGGTGCGCCGCGGCGCGGCACAGGTGGCCTTTCTGCTCGAGCCGACCCCCATCGACGACATGGCCCGCATCGCTTTCGCCGGCGGCGTTATGCCCCAGAAATCCACCGACTTCTATCCCAAGCTGCTCTCCGGCCTGTGCATCTATAAAGTCGAGCGCTAAGTGGGGCAGGTGTCCACACCTGCAGCGGGTCTCCAGACCCGCCAACCAAGTGATAGACTCCCGCATATGAGAACCCTGCTACTGGCCGTGCCGTTGCTGGCGGCTGCGCTTTCCGCACAGACGCAACTCACCATCTACAACCAGAACTTCGCCGCCGTCAAAGAGACGCGCGCGCTCGATCTGACCAAGGGCGAGAACGAAATCCGCGTGACCGATATCACCGCGCACCTGGAGCCGGAGTCGGTCATCCTGCGCGACCTGCGCCTGCCGGATTCCATCCGCATTCTGGAGCAGAACTACGAAAGCGATCCGCTCAGCGAGGGATTGCTCCTGCGTAAGTCCGAGGGCAAGGTGTTGGAATTCGAGGTCGCCGAGCCCAACGGCCCACCCAGAATCGTGAAGGGCCGGATTCTGCGCAGCGGCTACGTGCCGCACACCGCCGCCTTCCAGCAATACGGCGCGCAGTATCAATACGCCCAGCAGATCTTCGCGAACCCCGAAGGCGGCGGCCAGCCGATAGTCGTGGTGGATGGAAAGATCCAGTTCGGCCTGCCCGGCAAGCCGATCTTCGATTCGCTGGACCCGAAGGCGTTTCTCAAGCCCACCCTGCTGTGGCGCCTCTGGTCCGGCGACGCCGGCCAGCACCACGTGGAGTTCTCCTATCTCACGGGCGGCATGCGTTGGGAAGCGAACTACAACGCGGTGGCGGCCGAGAAGGGCGACCGCTTCGACATCGTGGGCTGGGTCACGCTCGAGAACATGAGCGGCAAGGATTTCGAAAACGCCAGCGTGAAGCTGATGGCGGGCGACGTGGCGCGCGCGCCGAACGGAAACCCGGCTATGGCCGTCTTCGTGTCGGACGGGGCGAACCTGCTGGACGCACGGGGCGGTCCGGCCGTCACCGAGAAATCGTTCGAGGAATACCACCTCTACACCCTGGAGCGTCCCACCACGGTGCTCGATCGCGAGGTCAAGCAAGTGGAATTCGTTCGCGCCAATGGCGTCCCGGCCGAGCGCATGTATGTCTACGACGGGCTGAAGATCGACCAGCGGTACCGCAACTGGGACTCCGCCACCATCCGTAACCAGGCCGACTACGGCACCGAGTCCAATCCCAAAGTCTGGGTGATGCTCGAGTTCAAGAACTCGGAGAAGTCGCACCTCGGCATGCCGCTCCCCAAGGGCAAGGTGAAGGTCTACCGCCGCGACTCGGACGGGCGGAACGAATTCGTCGGCGAAGACGCGGTGGATCACACCCCCAAAGACGAAACCGTGCGCCTGTACACCGGCAACGCCTTCGACATCGTCGGCGAGCGCCGCCAGACCAACTTCAAGGTCGATAACAACCACCATTCGGCCGACGAGTCCTTCGAAATCAAGGTGCGGAACCACAAGACCGAGCCGGTCCAGGTTCGGGTGGTCGAGCACCTGTACCGCTGGTTCCAGTGGGATATCACGGACAAGTCGTTGGAGTACGCCAAGAAAGACGCTCGCACCGTGGAGTTCCGGCCGACCATCGAGCCCGGGGGCGAGGCCGTCATTCACTATACGGTGCACTATACGTGGTAGGCGGTGGCCGAAAACCACCAAGGTGGTGACGCGCGGCCAGATGCCTCTCGTGCAGCCCGCTGATTCCGAAGCACTTAGCCATTGGCAACGAACCTGCTACTACGGTAGGCGTGAGGCAATAGCTATGTTAAGAAAACGAATGTTCGCATTGCTCGTGGCGTCGTCGCTTGTAGCGGCCGCGCCGATCTTCGCGCAGGAGGCCGACCCGCCTGACCAGGGTCAGCCCGAAGCTGGAATGCAGCAACAGGCCCCGCCGCCGCAGCAGGCTCCGCCCTACGCGCCGCAGGCCAATCCCCGGACGGCTCCGCCCCAGGGATGGCACAGGTTTGGACAAGCGCCCATGGCGCCTATGGCCGCGCCGCTCCCGGCCAAACTGACGATACCCGCGGGCACCTGGATCACCATCCGCACCGATCAGCCGCTATCGAGCGACCATAACCAGCCCGGCGATTTCTTCGCCGCGTCCCTGGCTCAGCCGCTGGTTGCCGATGGGGTCGTCGTGGCGCGTCGCGGACAGATGGTGGGCGGCGTGGTCACCGAAGCCGTGAAGGCCGGGCGCGCCAAGGGCGTCTCCCACCTGCGGCTGGAGCTGGCCGAGGTCAGCCTGGTGGACGGCCGCCAAGTCCCGGTCAAGACACAGCTGGTGGATCGGCGAGGCGATACCTCGGTGGGCCGCGATGCGGCTGCCATAGGAACCACCACCGCAGCCGGCGCGGCGATTGGCGCTGCGGCCGCCGGCGGATTCGGCGCCGGTATGGGAGCGATCGCCGGAGCCGGGGCTTCCACCATCGGCGTTTTGCTCACGCGCGGCAGGCCGACCGTAGTGTATCCCGAGACGCCGCTGACGTTCCGCCTCGAGACGCCGGTTGAGATCTCCACGGTTGCCGCGCCGGACGCCTTCCAGCCGGTCAACCAGGCGGATTATGGGCAGAGGATCCAGTACAGGACGGCGGGGCCTGGGACATCGACTCCGCCCTACTACTCCAACTACTACTACTCGCCGTATGCGTATTCGCCCTGGGGTTACAGCCCGTTCTGGTATGGCGGCTACTGGGGCCCGACCTTCTTCTTCGGCGGCCGCGGTTGGTACGGCGGCCGCGGTTGGTACGGAGGCGGATTCCGCGGCGGCCACCGCTAACTCTCACCTGCAATACTGGGGTTGATCGGTATGGTCAACCCCAGATTTCCTTCCCTCTATCAAATCAATACGCGCGTGTGGCTGAATGGCGGCACGCTCGACGACGCACCCGACGCGGAACTCGACCGCATCGCCGCCCGGGGCTTCGATTGGGTATGGCTTCTCGGCGTGTGGCAGACCGGCGAAAAGGGCCGTGAGGCCGCGCTGGCCGAGCCGCCGCTGATGGACGAGTACCGCCGCGCGCTTCCCGATTTCAGCGAACGCGATGTCTGCGGCTCCTGCTTTTCGATCGCCGGCTACACCGTCGCCCGCTCGCTGGGCGGCGACCCGGCGCTGGCCCGCATCCGCGAGCGGCTCCAGAAGCGCGGCCTGCGCCTGATGGTGGATCTCGTCCCCAACCACACCGCCCTCGACCACCCCTGGGTCCGCGAGCATCCCGAGTTCTACGTCCACGGCACGGATGCCGACCTCGCCCGCGATCCGCGCAACTTCGCCCGCTCCGGCACGGCGGTGCTGGCCCATGGCCGCGATCCGTACTTCCCCGGCTGGCAGGACACCCTGCAGTTGAATTACGCCGAGCCGGCGATGCAGGAGGCGATGACCACCGAGCTGCTGAGAATCGAGGGACAGGCCGACGGCGTCCGCTGCGATATGGCCATGCTCATCCTGCCCGACGTGTTCGAAAAGACCTGGGGACTGCGCCCGCCGCCCTTCTGGCCCCACGCCATCGAGCGCGTCCGCGCGCGCAACAACGAGTTCACGTTCCTGGCCGAAGTCTATTGGGACCGCGAGTGGGACCTGCAGCAGCAGGGTTTCGACTACACCTACGACAAGCGGCTCTACGATCGCCTGCGCGATGCCCACGCGCGTCCCGTGCGCGAGCACTTCCTCGCCGATGCCGCGTTCCAGCGCAAGTCGGCGCGGTTTCTCGAGAACCACGACGAGCCGCGTGCCGCCGCCACATTCCCGCCCGAGATGCACCGCGCGGCCGCCGTGCTGGCGTTTCTCTGCCCCGGCCTGCGCTTCTTCCACCAGGGCCAGATCGAGGGCCGCAGAGTCCGCCTCCCCGTGCAGCTCTGCCGCGCGCCCGCCGAGCCGCTCGATCCCGAGATCGCCGGGTTCTACGATCGCCTGCTGGCGTGTCTCCGCGATGACATCCTGCGCGATGGTGAGTGGGAGCTGGTGGAGCCTGTCCCCGCATGGAATGGGAATGAGACCTGGGACGGCTTCATCGCGTTCGCCTGGAGCGGCTCGGGCGGCCGGCGCATGCTGATCGCGGTCAACTACGCGCCCAGCCGGAGCCAGTGCTACCTCCGCCCACCCTTCCCCGAAATTCGTGGGAACCAGGTGCGCTTCGAGGACCGCCTCGGCCCCGACGCATACGATCGCGACGGCGACGAGGTCCTCGGCCGCGGATTGTACCTGGATCTCGAGCCCTGGGGCTGCCACGTTTTCGACCTGACGTAGCCCCGCCCTGCTGAAGCCCCGCCCTGCTGAAGCCCCGCCCTGCTAACGGCCACCGCGTCGCTGAACTAAAGTCCAGAAACAACGATTGGCCACGGATGAACGCGGATAAACACGGATAAAACAAAACCGTCTCTTATCCGTGTTCATCCGTGTTCATCCGTGGCCAGAATTATTTCGCCCGCCTATTAGCATCCTATTACCCTGTTCTAGCGCATTTGCCTCCGGCCCCTTCGTGCCCCACAATAGAACTAAGCGGGGGGTGAGGGATGACGGCTCCAACTCTATCGAAGTCGCCTCTGGCGGCGGCGCGCACCAACACCGACGCCCTGTTCGGCGTCGTCCGCCCCGGCTCGCTTTATGAACGCCCCATCGCCGAACGCCATCGCATCGTCTTCTACATCGGCCACCTGGAGGCCTTCGACTGGAACCTCCTGCGCGAACCGCTCGGCCTCGAGCCGTTCC
>DATNLV010000441.1:0-2477 GCA_035602665.1 Bryobacteraceae bacterium
TTTCGCGAGAACCTGGGGAGCTTCGAAAGAAGCTGGTATGGAATGCACGAGGTGGCTAACGAAGACATCGGGCAGTTTCGTGCGAACCTCGAGCGGATCAAGCTGGGGGCCGCGGCGGCTGGAGGCGAATTGTGAAGCGGCCGGGAGCGGTGTCCGTGGCGGTCTCGCTGGTGATTGCGGCGGCCGGCCTGGCGGGGATCGCTTTTCTTTTCGAGCTTCGCTTCGCGGCCGGCGACGTTTATCCGCGATACTCCTCGCTGCGCAGCGATCCGGTTGGCGTGCGGGCGCTCTACGAAAGCCTGGCGCGTCTCGCGGGGCTCAGGGTGGGGCGCAGCTTCGTGCCGATCGAGCGGCGCCGCGATGCCCACGCCACCGTCCTCTACCTGGGCGCGGGGCTGGGGGATCTGACGGCTGAGAAGTCCGATCTGCGGTTGCAACTGGAGAAGACCGCCGCGCGCGACAACTACGTGGTGGTTTCGCTGGCGCCTTTCAGCCGCAATCCGGACGATAAGTCCGCGCTGGCGATCAAGGGCTGGGACCTGCCGGTCGAGCAGGGCGAGAGTGAAGATGGAGACGGGCCACTGACGTTTGGGGAAGCCCCGAAATGGACCGTGCTTCACCGGGAGGGCGGCAAGCCGGTGGTGGTGGAGCGAGCATTCGGCAGCGGGACGATCGCGCTGGCGGCGACCACGTACCCGTTCCTCAATCAGGCCCTCGCCGAGAATCGCCAGACCGCCTTGCTGGTTCGCCTGACGGGCGCGCGCGGGCGGGTCATCTTCGACGAGGCGCATTTCGGCGTGGTCGAGCAAGGCAGCCTGGCCGAACTCGCGCGCAAGTACCGTCTGGGAGGCCTGGTGGCGGGCCTTCTGCTGCTGGCGTCGCTTGCGATCTGGAAAGAGAGCGCGGGCTTTCCGCCCGCATGGCAGACGGGAGAGGCATCGACGGGACCTGTGGCGGGACGCGATTCGCTCTCCGGTTTCTCGAGCCTTTTGCGCCGCAATGTTCCCGCGCGCAAGCTGATGGAACTCGGCTGGACGGAATGGAAACGGACGCACGGGCGCGAGTTGAAGCCAGAAGACGCCGCCGCCGTCGAATCGATATTAGCCGCGGAGACGGACCCGCTGCTGGCCTACGCGAAGGCCCGCAGTACCTTGTCGGAAAGGAAGCGCATTTGAACGAGACTCTCGAGCAGTTTCAGACCACGGTAAGCAGAGTGACGGCCGAGGTGGAGAAGGTGATCATCGGCCAGGCCAACGCCATACGGCAGAGCCTGATCGTCATCCTCTGTAATCAGCACGCGCTGATCGAAGGCGTTCCGGGCGTCGCCAAGACGCTGCTGGCGCGCACGCTGGCGCGGGTGATGGACTGCGAGTTCGGCCGCATCCAATTCACACCCGACCTGATGCCCGCCGATATCACGGGCACCAACGTATTCAACCTCCAGCGCAACGAATTCTCGCTGATCAAAGGCCCGCTGTTTACGACCTTCCTGCTGGCCGATGAAATCAACCGGGCGCCGGCGAAAACGCAATCGGCGCTGCTGCAATCGATGCAGGAGCGGCGGGTCACCATCGATCGCGAGACCCACGCGCTGTCGCCGAACTTCACCGTGTTCGCGACGCAGAATCCGGTGGAGTCCGAAGGCACCTACCCGCTTCCGGAGGCGCAGAAGGATCGCTTCATGATGAAGATCGTCATGCCGTGGCCGGAGCGGGCGGACGAGATCGGCCTGGCGCAGCGCATGCTCTCGGGCGGCGCGCCGGAGGCCGTTCTCGAAAGCGGCGGCGTCGAGACGGTCCTTCGAGAGGAGGATCTGCCGGCGCTGCGCGGCGCGCTGGAGGCCGTGGTGGTGCGCGAAGAGATCGTCGCCTACCTGGTGGACGTGGTGCGGCGCACGCGCGAGCACGAGAACATCCTGGTGGGCGCCGGGCCGCGCGCCATGCAGGCGCTACTGCTGGCTGGTCGCGCCCTGGCGGCGATGGACGGCCGCGATTTCGTGACTCCCGACGACGTGAGGGGATTGGCGCTGGCGGTGCTCGACCACCGGCTGATTCTGCGGCCGGAGGCGGAGATAGAAGGCGTGCGGACGTCCGAAGTGGTGGACGCCATTCTGCACGAGATTCCTGTTCCACGATGATCGCCCCGCGCACACGTCTGCTGGTGCTGGCCGCCGTGGTGGTGGTGCCGCTCGCGTTCATTGCGGGCCTGGCGTGGACGCTGGCGCCGGTCTGCGTCGCGGTGGTCGGGGCCGTGTGCGGTTTTGTGGCGTGGGACGCGGGCAGGGGAATGCAGCGCATTGGAGCGCTGCGGGTGCGGCTGCCGGCGTTAGTGCGCGCGACGCGGGGCGTGGAGACGCGGCTTCCGGTCGACATCATCCATAGCGGCGGGACGGCCGTCGAGCCCCAGGTGGCGTTGCGGCTGCCTCAGGATCTGGTGTCGGAGCGCGTGGTAGAGACGGTGGCGGCGGGCTCCGGCGT
>DATNLV010000452.1:0-2678 GCA_035602665.1 Bryobacteraceae bacterium
GGGTCGCACGGGCGCTGGCGACGAGCAGCCGCTGGGCTTCTGTGTCAAGGTCCAGAGCACGGTACGGAAAGTAGCCCAGGGCCGCGTAGCTGACCGAGTGCGTGTAGTCCCCGGTGATCTCGCCGGAGGTCCGGTAGTCGAGGGTGGTCTGGAAGATCTCCTCGTCCCGTCCCGCCAGGCGCAGCGTCTCGAGCAGCAGGCTGATGGGCTCGGTGCCGCAAACGGTCGAGCCGGTGGTGCGCAACTCGGCCAGGAACTGATCGGCGCACAGCGTCCCTGCCGCCTCGATGGCGCCTTCGTCGATTTCGCGCAGCCGTTCCGCCGCGAATTTGTCGGCAGGAAACGGCTGATACGAGAAAGCCCGCCCGTAGTGCGTGAAATCGGAGCTGGCTACCAGCACGGTTTCCGGGCTCAGCAGGGAAGCGAGCTTGCGAGCCGCCGCCGCGCGCGCCTCGTGAGTCAGGCGGCTCACGTAGACTGGCACGACCTTGGCCGCCGGGGCGGCGAACTGCAGGAACGGAAGCTGGAGCTCGACCGAATGGTCGCACAGCGCCTCTTCGTCCTTCCTTCCGAACGCGCCGTCTTCGGCCAGCGCGGCGGCAAGTGCGCGGTCCACCTCGACCTCTCCGAGCGGCGTGCGGAGCGCCGGCACGTCGGGAATCCAGGCGCCGGGCGGCGCCCCATGGTGGGAGAATCCGAGCACGATCACGCGCTCCGGCTGCTGAACGCGCAGGTGGCGATAGGCGGCCGCGGCAACGGTACCGGAGTAGACCAAGCCGGCGTGTGGCACCACGAAGCCCAAGGCGCGGGGAGGAAGGTAAGGGCCGGTACGGCGTTCGGACTCCGCGAAGAGCCGCTCGAGGAGATCCCTCAGCTCGGCGGGACCGGCAGGGTACCAGGACCCGCTAAAGGGTGACACATGAACGCCAGCGACTGGCATGTTTCCGCCCTTCCTTATTCTAGGGCCGCCGTCAAGCGTGCGCCCCGCCCCGGGTGCTCGAGTTGCGGAACTGAAGTTCCGCACGGGCTGAAGCCCACCCCGCTACGCTATCGCCTTCAGGGGCTCCTGCCAGCGGATGTCGGCCAGCATGTCCCTCACCGAGAGGCAGCCGCTATCGCAGCCTGACCGGGCCAGAGCGCCCTCGATTTCCGCGACGCGGCCGGCCCAAGCGGGAAACTCGATGACGGTGGCGGGTGCGCCGTGGTAGAGCTGGGGGTTGATTGGAAAACTAAGTTCGGCGAGCACGTCCAGCAGTCGCTCCAGCAACCTCGGTTCGACTGTGATCCGTACGGAAACCAACTCGCCTTCCGTCCCGCACAGAGACGGATGCTGGTTCTCGGGCCATGCGCTCATAAATCCTCCGTGCGCAATCGGCCCTGCTGGCAGCCCAAAAAACAAAAACCCTGGGCCAAAAGCCTCAGGGTCCTCAACAACCGCGACCGATTGCCTTTAGCACTTGTTTTACGTGGTTGCAATTAGCAGGGCCCAGACATCGGCCCTAAATCATTCCACGTTCGTCCACAAGCATAGCACCAGGGGCGGAAGGGCGCAAGACGGTGCTTCGCTTCGCAGCTATCAGCCTTCAGCTGTCAGCCTTCGGCTCTCGGGCCGATCAGGCTGATGGCGCGGCGAGGGCACCTGGCCTAGGGCGCTACCGCATCACCCGCCATTTCCGCGATCATGCTGCGAGCCTGCGCCACGGCTTCGGGCAGCGCGCGCCGCACGTCGTCCGTCAGTCCTATCCCGATCTCCAACCGCTCCGGTTCCACGCCCACGATCGCTATGTCCGCCGGGGCCACGCCCAGCAGAGCCGCCGCCGCGATCAACTCGCCCGCGTTGGACTCGTGCGCCGTCGTTGCCCCGCCCCGCAGCCATTGCATCGCCGCCGCGCCTCGCAGCGCGTGAACCGTACCCGGCGGCGCTCCCGTCTTCACCGCATCCACGATCAACAGCGCTCGTCGTCCCGCGATTCGCCCCAACAATGCCAGGCCCTGCGTGCCCCCGTCCAGGTACTCGACGCCAGGATCCGGCGCCGCGGCCAACTCTTCGAGCAGCGCCAGACCCGCGCCGTCGTCCCCCAACAAGGAGTTGCCCAAGCCGAGCACCAGCACCGCGCCGTCAACTGACCCAGGTGTCACTATCGAGGTCACCCTTCTTGTAGAATTTCATCCCGGAAACCATGGACGTGATCAGCCCGTTGCGGTATTGGAACGAGTCGAACAGCACGATGTACACGTGCAGAATCGCGAACGCCGCGAAGCCCCACGCGAAACCGTGGTGCCACATACGCGTGCGGAACGAGCCGCCCAGCAGCGGATTGATCCAGCCCACCAGCCGGTCCCAAAGGCCGCCGGGGTTCGACTCCGAATAGAGCGCGAGGCCGGTCAGGATCTGCGCCCATCCGAGGCCGATCACGCACAGCGTGTAAGCCAGGCCGCCCAGCGCGTTGTGCCCCAGGTGAACGTGGCCGCGATCGAGGCGCAGGTAGTCCCGGGCCTGCCGTGACAGGTCGCGCCACCAGCTGGCCCGCCACACGAACGGGAAACCCGAGCGCGCATAATTGTTGCCCATCCAGAACCAGTAAATGCGCCAGAAGAAACTCACCAGGAACAGGCCCGCGAACGCGAAGTGCACTTCCCGCACGCGGCCCATGACGAAATGCCCGACCGGCTCGCCC
>DATNLV010000462.1:0-4307 GCA_035602665.1 Bryobacteraceae bacterium
GGCGCGCCGTGGCCGCACTGACGATGATCACGGGAGCCGACTTCTCTGCGTCGCTATCGGCGAACGCCCTGCCCGCCAGAATCGGAATCCGCATCAGGCGGAAGTACCCGGGGGTCACGGCCCCTGCCCAGAACATGGGCCACATGGTTTGACCGGGAATGTACGGATGCCCTTCCGCCGCCACCGGGATGGAAGGAATGTCAGCGGCCATCGGCACGGTGTTCGCAGCCGCAACGTCACGCACCCCGGGGATCTCATTCGTTCGACGCAGGAGTTCATTGAAGAGGGCGATACAGGCCTCCCGCGGACGGCAGAAGGCCTGGTTCGGCGAGACGCGAAACGTGAGAACATGCTCCGGCTGGAAGCCGGGATTCACGCTCGCCAGCCTCCAGAGGCTCCGGATCAGCAGTCCGGCGCTCACGGCCAGCACGACGGCGAGCGCGACCTCGCCCACGATCAGAGCGCTGCGCAGGCCAGTGGTGGTCCTGCCCGCTGCGTGCCGGCCCCCTGTCTTGATGGCTTCCGCCAGGTCCTGTCTGCAGGAACTGAGCGCGGGCACCAGGCCGAAGGCCATGCCCGTCAACACCGAGAGCGTGGTAACGAAGAGCACCACCAGCCAATCGATGTGGAGACTGGACAAGCCGGCCGTGTTTGCGGGAAGAGCGAACTTGAGAACTGAGAAGGCAGCCGAGGCCAGTGCAATGCCGAGCGCGCCGCCGATGAGCGCGAGCGTCACACTCTCGGTCAAGAGCTGCCGCGCGATTCTAATGCGCGAAGCCCCTAACGCGGCCCGCACGGCCATTTCCTTTTGACGCGAAGTCGCGCGCGCCAGCAAGAGGCTTGCGACATTGACGCAGGCGATCAACAGCACCAGGCCAATGGCGCATTGCAGAACCAGGAGCCTGATCCGGACATTGCTGACCATGAATTGCTGCAGCGGGACGACGGTGGCCTGGGTATTCCAGTCGGCGGGCATAGGATATGGGAACAGGGAAACCATCCCGCGCGTCATGGACTGGATCTCATGCTGCGCCTGTTCGAGCGTCGCCCCGGCTCGCAATCTGCCAACGACCGGCATGAACCCATGAGCCCAGTAAGCAGCGGCATCGCGGGGATCGAGATGCAAAGGGATCCAGAACTGAGTGACATCGTCAGGGAATGCGAAATCGGCCGGCATGACACCGACCACCTGCCGGTCCACGCCACCGAGCGTGATCACCCGGCCCACAACGGCCGGATCGGCGCGGAACCTGTCTTGCCACACGGCGTGACTCAGAATGACCAGGTTGTCCAGCCCGGGCTGGTCGTCGCCGGGCTGAAAGGCGCGGCCTAGCATCGCGCCGGCGGCAAGCACCTGGAACAGGTTGGCGGATACCGAACTCCCGCCGAGGCGCCACGCGTCACCCTGGCCCGTGAGGTTGAGGTCGATGCCGGGACTGAAGCCCGCGACGTCCATCGTCCTGCTCTCCTGCCGCAGCGCGACGAGCCCGCCGGGAGGGTAGTAGCCATCGTTCGCGCCCCGGACCAGTCGGGCCGGATCCGGGTATGGCAGAGGCCGGATCAGCACGGAACTCACGACGCTGAACATCGCCGCGTTGCCGCCGATCCCGAGGGCCAGGGAAAGGGCAGCCAGGGCGGTGAACCCAGGGTTCCGCCGCAGGATCCGAGTCGCGTGGCGAAGGTCCCTAGAAAAGTCCGACACGTCCTCCCCCCTACCCCGCCCGCAGCCCTAACCCCGGCCCCTCCGGTAGAACCAGCCTGCCGTTTTCGACCCGCACGCCGCTGTGCGCATCGTTCGAGATGAGCAGGTTCCCGTCCAGATCCGCATAGTCTACCAGCGGCGACAGGTGCGCCGCCGCCGTAACCGAGATCGAGCTAGAGATCATACATCCCAGCATCGTTTTCATCCCCAGCGCCTTCGCCACCTGGATCATCTTATATGCTTCGAGGATGCCGCCGCACTTGTCCAGCTTCACGTTGATGCCGTCGTAAATGCCCGCGCACCGCGGCACGTCCGCCGGCCGCTCGCAAGCCTCGTCCGCAATCAGCGGCAGGTGGACGCGCTGCCGCACCCAGCGCGTCTCTTCGAGCATCGCCGCCGGCATCGGCTGTTCGACGAACTCGACGCCCTGCGTCTCCAGCCAGTTGATCTTGCGGACCGCCTCTTCCTTATCCGTCCAGCCCTCGTTGGCGTCCACGCGCAGCGGCTTTTTGGTGACGCTGCGCACGGCCTCGATGGTCGGCTCGTCGGTCGCCAGGCCCACCTTGACCTTCAGCACCGGATACGCCTCCGCCTCGCGCACCTTCTGGCGTGTGATCTCTGGCGTGTCGATGCCGATCGAAAACGTGGTCACCGGCGCATCGCGCGCATCGAGGCCGAAGTACCGGTAGAGCGGCACGCCGAGCCTCTGGCCCACCCAGTCCATCAGCGCGATATCGATGGCGGCCTTGGCCGCGTACTGGCCCTCCATACGCCGCGAGACTTCGCCCATCACCTTCGCGAACTCCCACGGATTCGCAGCCCCCAGATACTCGAGGATGCCGTTGATCGCCGCCTGCGCGGACCGGGCGTCTTCTTTGTAGCGCACGATCGGCGCGCCTTCGCCCAGGCCGGTCACGCCGTCGCGCGTGTAATCGAGCTCGATCACCTCGCGGTACTGGCTCGACGACATATTGGTGGTCCAGGTGTGCCTCAGCATCAGGCGGGCCACGCGCGTCTCGATCTTCGCCTTCCCGCCGCCCGCGGCCGGAAGCCCCACCGCGGCCGGCAGCGCCAGCGCACTCTTCATCCAATTGCGGCGATTCATTTCAGCCTCCGCGCGGCCACGAACAGCTTGTCCCAGAACGGATCGTCGAGCCGGTCGACACGCACCACCGGATGCTCGTGCACCGTGGCGCTGATAAACTCCCCGCCGCCCAGGTAAATCCCGGTGTGGATGATGTGATGGTCCGAGCTGCCGAAGTAGACCAGGTCGCCCGGCCGCAGATCCTTGCGCTCCACCGCGGCGAAGCCCTTGAAAGCCGCCTGCGGCTGCGCGTCGCGCGGAAGCAGCACGCCGAGCCTGCGGTACAGCATCTGGACCAGGCCCGAGCAGTCATAACCATACGTGGACGTGCCGCCCCACAGATACGGCAGCCCCAGAAATCGCTTACTCAAGGCGGGCAAATCGGCGGGAGTCAGGTGCGGCGGATCGAAGATCACATCGCCGCGCGCGATCCACGCCAGCTCGCCGTCCACCAGCGATACGCGAATCCAGCGCGCGCCGTCGTCCGCCGGCTCGGCGTTCACCTCCAGGCGCGTCTCGAAGGGCACAGTGAGGAGCGGCTCGTGCAGCGTCACATCCGGCTCGCGGTACAGATTCGCGAAAAGGCTCTCCACGCGCGCCACCCGCCCGGAGGTGGCGTACCCTGCTTCGCCGTCGCGCAGCCCGCGAACCGCGGCCAGTGGCATCCACCCCATGTACTCGTCCGGCGTCTCCACCTTGGCCCAGCCTTCCTGTTCCTCGAGGATGCGGACCTGCGTGCCGTAGATCGCCTGCGAGACCACGTCCGCCAGCGCGTCGGGCTTCGAGTACATGGTGGCCACGGGGTCCAGCACCACGGCTGGGCGAAGGAGTTGGGTCGAGAGCGCCAAGGCGAGCCACATGCTTTTCCCATTGTGGACCCATCCGTCTAGGCGCGCATCAGCAGCGCGGCTTCTGCCAGCCCGACCCGGTCCGCCCCGCGCTCCCCGGTCGCAATTCCGCCGGAGAACGCGCCCGCCAGCCGCTCCAGAATCCCGCGCCTCCGCGTGAACCGCCGCCGGCGGCTGTGGAGAAACTCGAACGTGAACGGCGACCGCCGCTCCAATTCCCGCACGTAGGCCGGCGAGTAGCACTGCCGCGCTTCCCCCACCGCGCCCGTGAGCAGCATGAAGAAGCTCGTCCGGATAAGCTCTTTGATCGCCGGCGGAGCGGCCGCGCCGACGCCATCCAGGCCCGCCAGCACGCGCGCGCCGAAAGCGAAGGCGCGGTTCGTTACCGCGTCCAGCGGCTCGCGGCCCGCAACTTCGGCAAACACCGTGCGGATGCCGTCCCGTGCGTCGACTGCGACGTCCTGCAAATCGTCGCCAAGCTGAAGAGCGACTCCCCACGCGAAAGCGAACTCCGCCGCTGCCGGATCGAGCGCGCCCGCCGCCAGCCACGCGTCCGCCACCACCGATGCCCCGCCCTTCTCAAAGCTGATCTCGAGCACGTCTCCCACGCCGTCCCTGCGGTGCAGTTGAAGGCTGCGTTCCTGCGCGCGGTGTATCGCCAGTAGGCTGGCGA
>DATNLV010000493.1:0-13547 GCA_035602665.1 Bryobacteraceae bacterium
GGCGCGCCCGTCCTGCGGCTGACCACAATCGTATCCAGTACCGCCACGCCTGGGCTTTCGGGTGCCTTTTTGTCCGCCTTCATATGCGCTCCGAGCGGAATTCCGGCTCCTTGCTGTCGTCGGGAATCGAGAAATGGACGATTGCTCCGCCGTCGGGAACGGCCTCCATCCACGTGCGGCCGCCGTGGCGTTGAATGATCCGCTGGACGTGGGTCCACCCAATGGTGCTGTTCTCCACCTCAGAGAGCGATTGGGGCCCCTGAAGCGTGCTGAACATCCTCTCGCGATGCTTGAGGTCGAGTCCCGCGCCGTTGTCCCGGATGAAAAAGGTCAATTCATGGTCGCCGTCCTGGACGCCAATCTGGATGCGTGCGACCTCGCGAGACCGGGTGAATTTCAGGGCGTTGAACATGAGGCTTGTGATCGCCTGGCGCAGCAGCGTCGGGTCCGCCTGGATGGTCGGCAGGTGGCCGATCAGCCAGATGACGCGCCGATCGCCCCTTGAGGCATCGAGATCTTGCACGGCCCGGTTGACAATGTCCGCGAGGTCCACCGGCACGCAGTGCATCTCTGCCAGGCTTATTCGGGAAAGGGCAAGCATCTCGTCGAGCATGCGCACGGCCTGGGCGGTCGAGGCCTTGATCAGGTCCAGGTAGTGCCGGCTCTTCCGGTCCAGGGCCTTGCCGGAGTGCTTCGCCAGGAGCTCCGCGAATCCGCTTATCACGGTCAGCGGCGAGCGCAGGTCGTGCGAGATCGTGTGGGCAAGGCTGTCCACTTCGGCACGGGCGGCACCCAGTTCTATGGCACGGCGCTCATCGCTGCGCGCGAGCCGGGCGTTGAGGCGGGGGAGCTCATCTTCCGCGCCCCTCCCTGCGGGGGCCTGAGTCTCGATTGGCCTTATCATGAAGGGGTTGGCCCGGCGGTGGAGACTCCTGCGGGTGGGGCCAGGTCGCCGCTCGAGGCGTCGGAGAGCGGGCGGGCGGCCGGGCTTCCAGACGGGACCGTGTCTTGCCGCCCGATTGCGCGTGATCGCGCAAAGCGGGATGCGGCCCGCGCATAGACGCCAAGCGTGGCCTCGGCGGTCGCCCGCCAGTCGAAGGCGCGTGCCTGGGAGAATCCGGCGGAGCGCAATTGCTCGCGCCACCCGCGATCGGCGGCCGCGCGGGTCAGCTGCGCCTGGATCTGCCCAACATCGCGGGGCTCCAATCGGCCGGCCGCCGTCCCGACGGTTTCCTCAAGCGCTCCCTCCGTGGACGAAAGCACCGGGCAGCCGCACGCCATGGCCTCCAAGACCGGCAATCCGAATCCCTCGCAGAGAGACGGGAAGACGAGGACATCCGCCGCGCGATACCAGTCCGGAAGGCTGGCGGCGGGCACAAATCCAAGGATCTCGATGTCCCGCGCGAAGGGTGAGGTGCGCACAAGGTTGTGGATCGTCTGCGCGCCGTGCCAATCGCCGCCCGCCAGGACGAGGTGCCATGTCGACTTGGTGGCAGACTTGAAGCGATTGAAGGCGTCGATAAGCCCGGCGTGGTTCTTTGCCGGATGCTCGAGGCGCGCCACATAGAGGAAGAAGGGGCTGTGCAGCCCAAGGGGGGCGCAGACCGCATCGATCGCACCGGCCTTCGGCCCGGGCCTGAAGTGGCCGTGGTCGACGCCGTTGGGGATGACGGTGACGCGCCGGGCCGGAACCCTGAAGAGGAGTTCAACGTCGCGTGCGGTTGCCCGGCTGACGGCAACAATCTCGTCCTGGCGCTGAGCAAGCCGGCGGGCGATCACGCGGCCGTAGAACATCCGGGCCCAGTCGTACTTTCCCGGAAGGTGAAACGGCGCAAGGTCGTGTATCGTGGCAACGAGCGCGCACGGCCTCGGCCAGAGCATCCGCCGGTAGCTTGGGACGTGCAGGACGTCGATCCCTAGGCGCCGCACGAGCCTGGGAAGCGCCGCCTGATGCCAGAGAATATCCCTGACCGGCGGCCGGTGCCGCTCCGGGACGGGCTCGAGCCTCATTGCGCCGGAGGCAAAGCTGAAGAGCGGCAAGTCCTCCTCGAGGATGAAGAGCGTGAACTCGTGGCGCGCCGCCGCGGGCAGGAGGGCGCGGACCAGGGACAGCACATGCTGGCCTACCCCGGAGCGGCCGCGCTGAACGACGGATGTCGAAAGGGCGATTTTCACGGCCGGCCCTTCAGGGACGCCCTTGGGCCGGAGGGCCCCCGTCGGAATCGTTGCGCAACGATCGCGGGCGCGAAGCTGAGGAGGTCGTCGGCGTAACGCCCCGCCAGCCGCCTGGGCTCCTGGATGAGCCGGAAGAGCCACTCCGTGCCGCTTCGGCGCATCCACGCAGGCGCGCGCGCCATCGTGCCGGCCAGAAAGTCGATCGTGGCTCCCGCCCCGATCATAACGGGAACCTTCAGCATGGCGCCGTGCCGCGAGATCCATTTCTCCTGCTTTGGGCAGCCAAAGCAGACCAGCACTATGTCCGGTCGCGCGGCGCGCAGCCGATCGACGATTTCATCGTTGTTCATCTCGTCCAACCGGCGGAACGGCGGTGAATAGTGGGCCACCTCGGGGAGCGACGGGTGCGCCGATGCGATTCGCCTTGCCGCCTCGGCCGCCACATCGGGGCTGCCGCCAAGCAAGAAGATGCGCCATCCCCGTTCGGTCGCCCTTTGGAGCAGGCACGGCATAAGGTCGGAGCCGGCCACACGGCCGGGAAGGGGATCGCCCAGCCAGCGCGAAGCCCAAACGAGGGGCTTGCCGTCGCACAGCACCAGGTCCGCGTTGACCAGGATGCGGTGCAGCTCGGCGTCGCGCCGGGCCTTCACCAGGAAATCGACGTTGGGGGTGACGACGTAGTGGAAGCCGCCCTCGGCGACCATTGATTCGATGCGATCGACTGCCGCGGCGAGCGTCATGCGGTCGAAAGGCACGCCAAGTATGACGACGGGTCTTCCGGCGTCCACGGGGCGCGCGGGCGATTGAGCACAGGATTGCACCTCCAATTCTGACAGCGTTGGGCGCGGGGTGGCGGTGGGGTACCAGCCCCAAAATGGGCCGGGCAGGTATCCCCCCGTCCCGTCGGGGTGGGGTGGACACCCCCTTCCGCTGCGGCCGGCCGGAGGCTATTTTCACGGGTATCCATGGCTCTCCTGCGATTCCTGTTCCGCTATTCGCCGGCAACGGTCATTTGGACCTCGGTCGCGGCGTTCTTCAGCGGCGCCTGCAGCGCGGGCCTTATTGCGCTTATCAATATGGCGCTGAACCGACACGGCAGCCCCGGGGCGACGCTGGTCGCCGCCTTTTGCGCATTGGGACTGGGACGAATCGTGACCAACGCGATCGCACAGGGGACCCTTGCGCATTTTTCCCAGGAGACCACCGCGCGGCTGCGTCTGGATCTCGTGGGCAAGATACTCTCGGTGCCACTGCGCCAGATCGAGGAGCTTGGCGCACCGAAGCTCATGGTCGCGCTGACGGAGGATATCCTGGAGATTACGCAGGCGACTCTCAGCATCCCGATATTCGCCGTCAACTTTGCGGTGCTGCTTGGCGGCGCGGTGTACCTCGCATGGCTTTCGTTTCCTGTGTTCCTTGCCATGCTCGCGTTTGGAATCGTGGGTGCCGTCACCTACAGGCTTCTCATCCGGAGTGGATTCGGGCACCTGAGCGCGGCACGCGACGGCCAAGACCGCCTCTTCCAGCATTTCCGCTCGCTCACCGAGGGCATAAAGGAGCTCAAGCTCCACCGGGCGCGGCGCGAGTCCTACCTCAGGGACGATGTCGCCAAGGCGGCGGCCGTGTGCCAGAGGCACAACGTGGCGGCCGAGTGGCGGTTCATCGTGGCCCAGAACTGGAACCAGCTGCTCTTCCTCGCGCTGATAGGCCTGATTCTCTTCCTCCTTCCGCACATGGAGACCGTCAGCCCGCAGGCGATGACCGGCTACATCATCGCCACCCTGTACCTGATGGGACCGCTGGCAGGCCTGCTTGGCAGTCTCTCGGTGTTCAGCCGCGCCAACGTCTCATTGCGCAAGATTGACCAGCTCGGACTCGCGCTCTCCGCGCAGCCGGCCGAATATGGAGCGGTCGCCCGCCGCCCGTTTGCATCGGAGCCATTTGAGTCGCTGGAGCTCATCCAGGTGAAGCATCACTACCATCGGGAGAGGGAGGATGACAATTTCATGCTCGGGCCGATCGATCTCACCCTGACGCCGGGCGAGCTCGTGTTCCTCGCCGGTGGGAACGGAAGCGGGAAGTCCACGCTCGCGAAGGTGATCACCGGCCTGTATCCCCCGGCGGAGGGGGAGATCAGGCTGAACGGGCGCGTGATCGACGATCAGAACCGGGACGACTACCGCCAGTGCTTTTCCACGGTATTCTCGGATTATTTCCTCTTCGAGCGGATCGTCGGGGTGGGCGGCGCGGATGCCGATCGCCGCGCGCGGGGCTATCTCGAGCGCCTGCACCTCGACCACAAGGTCTCGATCACCGACGGCGTGTTTTCCACGACCCAGCTTTCCCAGGGACAGCGCAAGCGCCTGGCCCTGCTCTGCGCCTACATCGAGGATCGGCCCTTCTACCTTTTTGATGAGTGGGCTTCCGACCAGGACCCCGTGTTCAAGGAGGTGTTCTACACACGACTCCTGCCGGAGCTTCGTTCGTTCAACAAGGCGGTGCTGGTGATCACGCATGACGACCGCTACTTTGGCTGTGCCGACCGCCTCATCAAACTGGACTACGGCAGGATCACAGGCGGGCCGATTGCTCAGCCTGAATTTGCCGGCGCGCGGTAGGATGCTGGGCCCTTGGGGGTAGGTCTGGACCCCAGCAACCGGCGCTCCGGCCGGGCATCTAAGCAGCAAACCCATGGGACCCGCTATGTATGGAAACGACCGCAAATTGAACCGAGCCTCGCCGATGGCGATGCCATCCAATCGCCTCGGCCGGATCCTTGCCGCCGCCATCGTCGTGCCCATTTTTGCGGCCCACGCGATGGCGGGTGTCTATGCGTTCGCTCCCATTGCGGGCAACTCGAGCGTCCTTGACCACACCGATGGGACGGGAAGCAATGCCCGCTTCCTCAACCCCTCGGCGGTGGCCGTGGACGCCGCTGGCAACATCTATGTCGCGGATGGCGGCGACCATACGGTCCGGAAGGTGACGGCGGGAGGCGTCGTCACCACTCTCGCCGGCAGCTCGGGGCAGGCTGGAAGCAGCGATGGCTCCGGCTCCGGCGCACTCTTCCTCTATCCTTACGCGGTGGCCGTCGACGCCTTGGGCAACGTCTACGTGGCTGACAGCGGCAACAACAATATCCGAAGGGTGACGGCTGGCGGAAGCGTGAGCACGCTGGCCGGCGCCGTGGGCTTCGCGGGGAGCGTTGACGGCGCGGGCACCGCCGCGCTCTTCAACATGCCTCAGGGGATAGCCGTGGATGCGGCGGGCAACGTCTACGTGGCGGATACCAACAACAGCACGATCCGCAGGATCAACGCGGCCGGCGTCGTTTCGACGCTTGCCGGCGCGCCGGGACAGACCGGTGGCTCGGACGGGACAGGCTCCTCGGCGCGCTTCTACAACCCCTTTGGCCTCGCCGTGGACGCCGCCGGCAATGTCTACGTGGCGGACTATGACAACAGCACGGTCCGCAAGGTCACGGCGGCCGGCGTCGTGTCGACCCTGGCGGGCAACGCGGGGACGTCAGGCAGCTCCGACGGCCCGGGCGGCGCGGCCAGGTTCAACCATCCCGGCGCGGTCGCGGTGGACGCCGCCGGCAATGTCTACGTGATCGACACCTCCAATCAGACCGTGCGCGAAATCTCAGCCGCCGGCAATGTGTCGACGCTCGCAGGGACGCCGGGCATCGGCGGCCGCGCCGATGGCGCAGGGGCGGCCGCTAGCTTCTTTTATCCCGGCGGAATCGCTTCGACAGGCTCCGGCGTCGTCTATGTTGCCGACACGGGCAACCACACGATCCGGGCAATGGCCTCCCCGGGCGCCGTTACCACCCTGGCCGGAAGCGCCGGGCAAAAGGGCGATGCCGACGGAACCGGCAGCCATGCGCTCTTCGCATATCCCTACGGGGTTGCGAGTGATGGCGCCGGACACGTCTATGTGGCGGACAGCGGCAACAACCTGATAAGGGAGGCGACAACGGCGGGCAGCGTGACGACCGTCGCCGGATCCGGGACGCTTCCCGCCGGCAGCGCAGACGGCGTCGGCGCCGCCGCGAGATTCAGCAACCCTGCCGGCACCGCGGTGGACGGCAGCGGCAACATCTATGTCGCCGACCCGGGCAACTCGATAATCCGCAAGATTGCGGCAGGAGGAACCGTGACGACGTTCGCCGGTGTCGCGGGTGCCACCGGCACCTCCGACGGCACCGGGGCGGCGGCGCGGTTCAACTCCCCGGCGGGTGTCGCCGTAGACAACGCGGGAAACGTTTATGTGGCGGACACAAATAACAACACCGTCCGCAAGATAACAGCAGCCGGGTCGGTAACGACGCTGGCCGGCGTCGGCGGCCAGACAGGATCCGGTGACGGGGCGGGCGGCTCCGCCAGGTTCAACAGCCCCCATGCCGTGGCGGTTGACGGCTCGGGAAACGTCTATGTTGCGGACTTCTTCAACTCGACGATCCGGAAGGTCAGCCCTGCTGGCACCGTGACAACCCTCGCGGGCTCAGCCGGCCAGCTGGGCTTCACGGACGGAACCGGCGTCGTCGCGAGGTTCAACCAGCCGTACGGCGTGGCGGTAGACGGCTCTGGAAACGTCTATGTGGCGGACACTTATAACCGAGCAATCCGCATGATCACACCTGGAGGCTCGGTTACGACGCTCAACGGCTCGCAGGCCCGGTTCTACTATCCCCAGGGCATCGCGGTGGACGGCTCGGGGACGCTGTATGTCGCCGACGGCGACAATCAGGCAATCCTGATCGGGGCGGCCGTTTCCGCTCCGCCTGGCGGGACACAGATCGCCAGCCAGTCGGTGACGGCCGGCCAGAATGCTACTTTCACTGACGGAACGGCCCTTGCTGCGACGACCTACCAATGGCAGGTGTCCGTGAACGCGGGCACCACGTGGAGCAACGTGAGCGACGGCGCGGCCTACAGCGGCTCGGCTACGGTGTCGCTGACCGTGACGGCCCCGTCGGTCTCGCAGAGCGGAAACGCCTTCCGGGTGCAGCTCGCGAATCCTGCGGGCTCGAGCGTCAGCGGAACAGCGACGCTCACCGTGCTGGCCACCGTGATCGTGGGTGGCCCGACGGGAAGCGCCCGGATCATCAACCTCTCGATAAGGACGTTTGTCGGAAGCGGATCCAGCGCGGTCACGGTAGGATTGGCCATCAACGGCACGGGATCGAAGCAGATGCTCATCCGCGGCGTGGGTCCGACGCTTGCCTCGTTCGGCGTCGGTGGTGTGCTGAGCAATCCGCAGCTAATTTTGTTCAACGGCAGCGGGGTCCAGATCAACTCGGATCTTGCCTGGGGTGGGGGCGCATCGCTCGCCAGTGTCTTTGCGTCCCTGGGAGCCTTTGCCCTGCCGGCAGCCTCGGCCGATTCGGCCCTCTATGTCTCGCTGGCCGCCGGAAGCACCTACACCGCGCAGTTGAGCGGAGTGAATGGATCGACCGGCGTGGCCCTTGCCGAGCTCTATGACGCCGACTCCGGCAACCCCCCGGCGCGCCTCGTCAACGTGTCAGCCCGGGCTGTCTCGGGAACGGGAAGCAGCATCCTGACGGCGGGATTCGTGATCGGGGGAAGTGGAACGGAGACGCTGCTCATCAGGGGAGTTGGCCCCGGTCTGACGCAATTTGGAGTCACCGGGGTGCTCTCCTCGCCGCAAATCACGCTGTTCGATGCCAATGGCAAGACGATCGGCTTCGATGCCGGTTGGGGAGGCGGCAGCGCCCTGGCTGCGGCGTTTGCCCAGGTGGGGGCGTTTTCTCTGCCGCCCTCCTCGGCCGACTCGGCGCTCCTCGTCACACTTCCGTCGGGCTCCTATACCGCCCAGGTCAGCGGAGCCAACGGCGCGACCGGCATAGCGCTTGTCGAAGTCTACGAGGTGGATTGATCCCGTTTCGTGACGGTCGCCGGCGTGGCTGCTCGGCGCGCATGCATTGTCTGTAGTCCGTTTTTTTGGTGCGTGACGGCCCGCGAGCTCATACGTTTAGATGACATGGAGCCTGCGGGCGTCGGGGCTCAGACAACCCGCCGATCGATGAATTCAAACGAGTCACATGACAGCCGGGCGCGCGTTTCCGCCGATATGGGCGCCAGGCAAGGCCCATGTCCCTAACATCCAACCCAATGCATACTTGGAAATTTTTCCGGTCAGGCGGATTGGACCAGGCGTTGCTTGAGACGGGCGCGGACCTACTCGCGCTTGACCAGCTTGACCAGAAGCTTTGGGTCGCCCTCGGCTGCCCGGTCAAGGGACTTGAACTCGACGAGAAGACCCTCGCGCTTATCGACACGGACGCCGACGGACGGATCGGCGCGCCAGATGTGATCGCGGCGGTCAGGTGGGCCGCCGGAAGGCTCAACGATGTGGGGGAGGTCCTGAAGGGCGCGGATACGCTTCCTCTGGACTCGATCAACGGCTCGCCGGAAGGCAGGATCCTGGTCGCCTCGGCGCGGCAGATCCTGGCCAGTGTCGGCCGAAGGGATTCCGCCGGCATCACCGTTTCCGATGCGACCGACAGGGCCAGGATCTTCGCCGCCAATCCCCTCAATGGAGACGGGATCATCCCGCCCGAGGCCACGGACGACCCGTCGATTCAGGCGCTCATCAAGGACATCATCAGCTGTCTTGGCGGCACAGCGCGGAGCTCGGGCTCCGTGGGCGTCACACCGGAGGCGATTGACCGGTTCTTTGCCGAACTCTCTGCCTACGTGGCCTGGGTAGAGCTGAGCTCCACGCGGGAGATTGCCGTGCTGGGGGAGTCGACCGAGGCGGCCTGCAATGCGATCCGCGCCGTGAGGGCAAAGGCCGAGGACTTCTTTGCCCGCTGCAGGCTCGCCTCCTTTGACGCCCGCTCCATCGGGGCGCTGAACCGGAGCGAAACCGACTACGTCGGCATCGCGGCCAAGGATTTGGCGGCGTCAGCCGAGGAGGTGCGCGGGTTTCCGCTCGCGCATGTCGAGGCCGACCGGCCGCTGCCACTGAGCGACGGCGTCAATCCCGCCTGGGCATCCGAGCTGGCCGCGCTGAACGAGAAGGCGGTGGTTCCTGTCCTTGGCCCGGGGAAGACCAGCCTTACCCACGCAGAGTGGATCGCGCTCAATGCCAAGGTGGCCGCATACGAGACATGGCTGGGAGGAAAGGCCGGCAGCGCCGTGGAAAAGATCGGCGTCGCTAGGGCGAAGGAAATTCTCGGCGGCGTAGGACGTGCGGCGCTCTCAGCCCTGGTCGCGCGCGACAGGGCCCTCGAGCCTGAATTCAAGGCCATCAGCGATGTCGAGCGCCTCTCCCGCTACTATCGCGACCTGAGGACGCTCCTTTGCAACTTCGTGAATTTCGCCGACTTCTTCTCGCGCGATCGGTACGCCGCGTTCCAGGCCGGCACCCTTTACCTCGACAGCCGCTCAACCGAGCTCTGCCTGCGCGTTGACGGCACGAGCCCGCTGGCCGCAATGAGCAAGGTCTACATCACCTACTGCAGCTGCACGCGCTCCGACGGTGCGACGATGACCATAGCCGCGTGCTTCACCCAGGGTGACGGCGACTACCTGTTTGTCGGGCGCAACGGAGTCTTCTATGACCGCCAAGGGGGGCTCTGGTATGCCGTCATCACGAGCATCGTGGACAACCCTATCAGCATTCGGCAGGCGTTCTGGTCGCCCTACAAGAAATTCATCCGCGTGATCGAGGAGCAGGTCGCCAAGCGCGCCGCCGCCGCGGATACCGGAGCGGACGCCAAGCTCGCCTCGGCGGCGGGCGGCGGGGCGCCGAAGCCCCAGTCCAACAAGTTCGACCTGGCCCTCATCACCGGGATCGGCGTCGCGATAGGATCCATCGGCACGTTCCTGGCGACCGTGTTCGCAAAGTTTGTGGAGCTTCCAGGATGGCAATTGCCGCTGATCGTCATCGGCCTGATCCTGGTGATTTCACTGCCTTCAATGTTCATCGCTGCGCTCAAGCTCCGCCAGCGCACGCTCGGCCCGATCCTCGAGGGCAACGGCTGGGCCATCAACGGGCGGGTGCGGATAAGCGTTCCCTTTGGCGAGACGCTGACCCGCATGGCGGCCCTTCCGGCGGGCGCCCGGCGATCTCTGGAGGACCCGTACGGGGAGGACGAGGCCATGATGGCGGGGCGCGGCGCCCCCTTTCTTGTGGCCCTGCTTGTGCTCGCCGGCCTGGCGATCTGGATCCGCTGGGACCACAACCAGCGCGGGCATTACTTCTGGGAGGAGAGCCCTTCTGGAATCATCGGGAAAGCCTAGGCCAGCGCCTCCTTCATGCCCGTTGAATTCAAGGACTACTACGCGACACTTGGTGTGACGCGGGAGGCCAGCCCGGAGGACATCAAGAAGTCCTTCCGCAAGCTGGCTCGCCAATTCCACCCCGACGTGGCCAAGGACAAGAGGGGCGCCGAGGAGAAATTCAAGGAGGTGAACGAGGCCAACGAGGTGCTGAGCGACCCGGTAAAGCGCAGGAAGTACGACGAGCTGGGTGCAAACTGGCAGGACGAGGGCGCCTTCCAGCCGCCATCCGGCCGGCGGGGCGGCAGGACCCAGGCGGGAGCAGGCGCCCGCGGCCAGGAGTTCCACTTCGGCGGCACGGGATTCAGCGACTTCTTCGAGCAGTTCTTCAGCGGGGGCAGCCGCTACGGGTTTCCCGAGGGGGAACCTGGCTTTGGCGATGGGACGGCCACCGGTGAGGTCGCCCCGAGGCGGGGAGGCGACATCGAGGGCGACATCCTTGTCACCCTTGAGGAGGCCATGAAGGGCACGGTGAGGCCCCTTTCGCTGCAGATGGTGAATCCACAGACGGGCGAGACGGAGACACGCTCCTTCCACGTGCGCATTCCGCCGGGAGCGATTGACGGGAAGCGGATCAGGGTGCCGGGGCAGGGTGAGCCGGGACGGGGTGGCGCCGCCGCGGGCGACCTTTACCTCCGCGTGCGGCACGCAGCCCATCCCGACTACTACAGCCGGGACGCCGACGTATTTCACGAACTCGAAGTGGCGCCCTGGGAAGCGGTCCTGGGGGCTGAGATCATGGTTCCAACGCTTGACGGCACCATCAAGCTGCGCATCCCGCCGGGCTCGGAGCCTGGAAGGCAATTTCGCGTGCCCGGACGCGGGCTGCCCAAAGGCAAGACCGGCAAGCGCGGTGATTTCTTCGTGATCGTCGAGGTCAGCCTTCCGACAAGTCCCGGCCCCGAGGAACGCGCCCAATGGGAAAAGCTCCGTAGCGTTTCCCGCTTCAATCCCCGGGATAACCCGCCATCATGAGTGAGCTCTCAATTTCGGACCGCCAGGCTGTGAGCCTAATGTTGGCAAGGCGCGGTCAAGCCCAACCCAAGCAATGAAGAGCCCAAAAAAGACCGATTCCACCGGCCGGCCGATGGTAAAGACCGAGCTTGAGGCCGTTTACACGCTCGAGGTGCTCTGCGAGCTTGTTGGCGTACCCTCGCGAACGGTTCTCCATTATCAGGAGCACGGCCTGATATCCCCGGCAGGGGCCGCCGGTTCCAGCGCGCGAAGGTTCGATGACGAGGCGCTCCGCACCCTCCGCCGCATTGAGCACCTCCGCGCCCGCTACGAGATGAATCTGCGCAGCCTCAGGTTCACGCTTGGCTTGCTTGACGAGCTGGAACGGCTGCGGGACGACCTGCGCTCCCGGCACTGAGGGAGAGGGCGATCCCCTTGGCGGGCGGAACCTCAGGGCTCCTTGGCATCCGCAGGCTCAAGGTCCTGGAACGACCGGCGGATCTCCTCTATGTGCAGGCGGTACTGCTCGGCATCGCCAAAATCGACAAAATGCTTGTACCGGCTGTGGGCGCATTTCACGCAGCCGGCGTGCTTAATCGGGCACCAGTGCTGCTCGGTTCGGGCGGCGATCTCGGTGAAGTAGGCCAGGACGCCGTTCACGTAGGCGCAGTACTCGCAATTCACCTTCTCGAAGAAATTGAGATAGGTCAGATGATGCCGGTCGAATGCCAGGTAATCGCTGCGGCGGACCCGCGGAATGCCATAGATTGGAAAGCAGATTGCCTGGTAGATGGTGCCGACCACGTCGGTGAGGGCGATGGGTATCGCGCACAACCAGATTACGGGGGACGTGGCGAGGACGAGAAAGCGCGAGTTGACGAGATAGTGGCGCAGGCCCAGGCGGTATTTCAGGTGCCGGATCTTGGCCTCCTCGGTGAAGTGGACGGCCTTCTCGTGCACGTTATAGCAAAATTCAGCCTCCTTCTTTTTTGTCTCCAGGATAAGTTCCTGCTCCAGGAGCCGCATCTTCCCTAGCAGAGCGTCGAGTCTCTCGTTCATGGCAAATTTGGGGATTGGTGCTTGTCGGCTACGGCAAATCGCCAGCGAAGTTGCCTAGCAGACTCCGCTGCCCGCGACAAATCTGCAAGGAGACCGGACTAAGCCCTTTTGCCGCCGAAGAGAGAGGCAAGGAAGAGGACCAAGAAGATGATAAAGAGAACCCTGGCTATCATGGCGGCCGTGCCGGCGATGACACCGAAGCCGAGGATGCCCGCGATGATGGCGATGATGAGGAAAGTGATGGCGTAGCTTAACATTGGAGTGGGGGGTTACGTTGCTTTTGATCCGCGGAGCACACCGACAAGGCCGATGACGGCCGCAATAGTGCCGCCGACGAGCAGCCAGATGGTCTTGTCAGTCGGCGAACCGTTGGCCATTCGGGAGATGCTCGAGCTGGCTGAGTTTGAGGCGCCGATGCCGTATACGATCAGGACGATCCCTGCGATAAGGAGGGCGAGTGAGATTGCCTTGTTCATGGGAAATGCTGTTTGGGGGAAGCCTTGGGATTCAGCCCAATTTCGGCCTCATCCATTGGGGTGGCGGTGGTTGGTGCTTGAACATTAGTGCGGCCGGCAAAGGCCGGCCGCACGGTATTGTTGGACGCGAGCCGGTGGCTCGGTTGAATCTTGGCTGGGTCAGGACTTGACCGTCATGTCATTGACGACCGACTTCACGCCGCGCGTGTCCTGCGCGAGCTTGGTGACGAGGTCCTTCTCGGCATCCGAGCTGGCGACCCCGGTGATGTTGACGACGGAATTCTCGGTGATGACCTTGGTCGAGAGTGCGCTTGTCGAGCGGTGGCTCAGCAGGGCGTACTTTACCTCGGACGTGATCGAGGCGTCGTCGATGACCTCCGCGACCGTGCTGCTGCCGGGCGCCGGGGCTTCGACAACCATCTCGTTCCTGACCGCCTTCACGTTGTCGATGTCCTTTGCATAGGCCTCGGTGAGGTCCTTCTGGGCGCCGCTCGTGGCGGTTCCCGAGAGGGTGACAATGCCATCCTTGACGTCGACCTTGGTGGCCGAGGCGCTGACGTTTGCCTTTACA
>DATNLV010000502.1:0-9172 GCA_035602665.1 Bryobacteraceae bacterium
ATTCGAGGGCAACGTGGTGGCGAATGCCGCCCTGGTCCCCGCGGGCCAGAGCGGCGCGGTCAGCGTCTACGCCACCAACCCCACGGATGTGATCCTGGACATCAACGGCTATTTCGATTCCGCCGCCGGCGATTCGTTCTATCCCATCCAGCCCTGCCGCGTCGAGGATACCCGACGTGCCGCTGGCCCGCTGGGCGGCCCGGCGTTCGGCGTGGGCGAGACCCGCAACATCCCGGTCCCCACCAGCCCTTGCGGCCTTCCGGCCACGGCCAGCGCCTATTCGATGAACGTGACAGTGGTCCCCAACGGGTACCTGGGATACCTCACGACGTGGGCGGCGGGCGAGGCCCAGCCTTTCGCTTCCACACTGAATTCCTGGACCGGAAAAGTGGTGGCGAACGCAGCCATCGTGCCGGCCGGGGCCAACGGTGCGACGTCGGTCTACGTCACCAACCGGACCGATGTCATTCTGGACGCCAACGGCTACTTCGCCGCGCCCGGACGCACAGCCGGGCTCACCTTCTACCCGGTGGTGCCCTGCCGCGTGGCCGACACCCGCCAAGAGGACGACGGGCCGGAGATGGCGGCCGGAGAAACGCGCTCGTTCGAGATCCCGGACAACGGCTGCGGCATCCCCTCGAGCGCCGCGGCTTATGCGCTCAACATCACCGTGGTGCCAGACGGCCCGCTGAGCTACCTGACGGCCTGGCCCACTGGATCGCCGCGGCCGTTCGTCTCGACGTTGAACTCGTTCGATGGCACCGTGGTGGCGAACGCCGCCATTGTCCCGGCCGGCACCGACGGCGCCGTCAGCGTCTACGTGAGCAACGCTACCCACGTCATCCTCGACATCAACGGCTACTTCGCGCCGTAAAGCGGGATCATGTCAGCATTCACACGCACGCTGGTCTTCGCGGTCGCCGCGGCGACAGGGCTCTGGGCGCAAGACATGTACAGCATCACCGTCGTGGGAGGTTCCCCTGGCCCCGCCAACATCGCCGCAGCAGCCATCAACAAGAGTGGCCAAGTTGTAACCGGTTGGATCTGCGAACCCGGCTCGGGCTGCGGCGGCATTTACGGTGGGTCGTTTTTGTACAGCGGCGGGGTCGTAACCGCGCTGCCGTTCGGAAAGGTCTTCACTGCAATCAATGACGGCGGCCAGATCGTCGGCTCGTGCTGCTCGTTTGTCGGGTCCCAACAGGCCTACGTCTACAGCGGCGGGGCTATGACCGCCCTCGGTTTCCTCCCTGGGGGCGTGTATAGCAATGCTACGGGCATCAATAACGCTGGGCTGATCGTTGGCTATTCGCAGGATCCCTCGGGAAACAACGAGGCCTTCCTATACAGGGACGGGGCTATGACGGGCCTCGGCACCCTCCCCGGTTACAGCGCGAGCGTGGCCAACGGCGTCAACAACGGCGGACAGGTCGTCGGCTATGCGCAGAGTTCTTCGGGACACAAGGAAGCCTTTCTGTACAGCGGCGGGGTCATGACCGACCTCGGCACTCTTCCTGGTTACACCGATAGCGTCGCCACCGCCATCAACGACACCGGGCAGATCGTGGGCTATGCCACCGATTCCTCCGGAAACTCGCAAGCATTCCTGTGGGATGCCGGGGGCATGGCCGGTCTTGGCACCCTCTCCTTTGTAGGCAGCAGTCAGGCCGCCGCCATAAACAACAGGGGCCAGATCGTTGGAATTTCGACCCTCCCTTCGGGCCCTACCGCCTTTCTATACAGCGGCGGCCGGATGTACGATCTCAACACTCTGAGTTTTCCCGAGATGCGCGACTACACCGGGTTTGTCTTTGCTACTGGCATTAACGATTCCGGGCAGATTGTCGCGATGAGTTTTAGCATCGTGTACCTTCTGACGCCCCTCGCAGGGACGCCTCACCAGGGACGGTTCGTCCCTGTCACGCCTTGCCGCGCGGTGGACACGCGCTTTTCGGTTGGGCCGTTGGGGGGGCCAGCGCTCGACGGCAGATCCTGGCGTTCTTTCGCCATTCCAACGAGCGCCTGCGAGATCCCTACCACGGCCCAGGCCTATTCGCTGAATGTGACCGTCGTGCCCCACGGTCCGCTGTCCTACCTGACGCTGTGGCCCACTGGCATGGATCAACCAGTCGTCTCTACCTTGAACTCGTTCGAGGGCAACGTGGTGGCGAATGCGGCCATCGCCCCCGCGGGCCAGAACGGCGCGGTCAGCGTCTTCGCCTCGGCCAACAGCCCCACCGATGTGATCCTGGACATCAACGGCTACTTCGATTCCACCGCGGGCGACTCGTTCTATCCTCTCCAGCCGCACCGCGTGGCAGACACGCGCAGAGGGGCCGACAGCCTGGGCGGCCCATCGCTTTCCGCCGGCGAGACCCGCGACTTTCCGATCGCTCTCGATTCTTTTCTTCCCATGACGGCCGCCGCCTATTCGATGAACGTAACTGTGGTCCCGGACGGTTACCTCGGCTTTCTCACGGCCTGGCCCACCGGCCAACCGCAGCCTTTCGCTTCCACGCTGAATTCCTGGACCGGCAAGGTCGCCGCGAACGCGGCCATCGTGCCAGCAGGAGCGAACGGCAGCACGTCGGTCTACGTCACGAATCCCACCGATGTCATCCTGGATATCAACGGCTACTTCGCTCCGGCCGGCAGCCCCGGTGCGGCGACCTTCTACCCGGTGGCGCCCTGCCGAGTGGAGGACACCCGCGAAACGGGCGGCGGACCGGTCCTGGCGGCCGGAGAAACGCGATCGTTCGCTATTCCGGAGAGCGGGTGCGGCATCCCCTCGAGCGCCGCGGCGTATGCGCTCAACATCACCGTGGTGCCCGACGGCCCGCTGAGCTATCTCACGGCCTGGCCCACGGGCTCGCCCAAGCCGTTCGTCTCCACGTTGAACTCCTTCGATGGCACGGTGGTCGCGAACGCCGCCATCGTCCCAGCCGGCACGGACGGCGCCGTCAGCGTCTACGTGACGAACCAGACCCACGTCATCCTCGACATCAACGGCTACTTCGCGCCGTAGTATCCTGGGCTCGGGATGCAACTCGAAACGCTGCTGGAACTTCTTCGCGGCGGCCACGCGCACGCCACCTTCGACAACGCGGTCAAGAAACTGCCCTTCGACAAGATCGGTATCCGGCCCCACGGCGCGCCTTACTCGGCCTGGGAACTGGTGGAACACATGCGCCTCGCGCAGAACGACATCCTCCGCTTCAGCCGCGAGCCCGACTACGTCTCGCCTAAATGGCCCGAAGGGTACTGGCCCGCCGCGCCCGCGCCCGAGACCGAGGCGCAATGGAAGAAGTCGCTCGCCGCCTTCCGCCGCGACCTCAAAGCCTTCGAGAAGCTGCTAAAGGAGCGCGCCCGCCAACTCGACAAGCCGTTCCCCTGGGGCCAGGGCCAGACGCTCTACCGCGAAGCGCTGCTGATCGCCGACCACAACTCCTACCACGTCGGGCAGTTAGTCCTGCTGCGCCGGCTGCTGGACGCGTGGGGCTGACGGCCGATGGCTGACGGCTAGCTGTCCTATAATGGAATGACCGCTCCGGCGGTCGTGTGTTCGGTCCCACCCGATCATGTTTGAGAACTTATCCGACAAGCTTCAGCGCGTCTTCAAAACGTTGCGCGGCGAAGGCAAGCTCAGCGCCGCCAACATGGAGACGGCTCTGCGCGAAATCCGGGTGGCCTTGCTGGAGGCCGATGTCCACTTCCGTGTGGTCAAGCAGCTCATTGAAAACATAAAGGAAAAGGCGATGGGAGAAGAGGTGCTCACGGCCCTTTCCCCCACCCAGCAGGTGGTCAAGATCGTTCACGAGGAGCTGATCAAGACCCTCGGCAGCCACCAGTCCAAGCTGCGCTTTGCGAACGAGCCGCCCACGGTCATCTTCATCGTCGGCCTCCAGGGCTCCGGCAAAACGACCACCACCGGCAAGCTCTCCCGCTGGCTTTCGAAAAACGGTCACAACCCGCTGATGGTCTCCGTGGACGTCTACCGGCCCGCCGCACGCGAGCAGTTGGCCGTCATCGGGCGCGACATCAAGCTGCCCGTTTACGTGGGCACGCCAGACGAAACGAAGCCAATTGATCTGGCCCGCTCGGCCCGGCGCGAGGCCGCCAACACCGGCCGCGACGTCGTGCTGGTCGATACCGCCGGCCGCCTGCACATCGACGAAGACCTCATGGCCGAGCTCAAGCAGCTCAAGGAAGCGCTGGAGCCCACCGAAATCCTGTTTGTCGCCGATGCCATGACCGGCCAGGACGCCGTCAAATCCGCCGACGAGTTCCACAAGCAACTCGGCATCACCGGCGTCATCCTTACTAAGATGGATGGCGACGCCCGCGGCGGCGCGGCTCTTTCCATCCGCTCCGTCACAGGCCAGTCGCTGAAGTTCGTGGGCGTGGGCGAAAAATTCGACGCCCTCGAACCGTTCCATCCCGACCGCACCGCCTCCCGCATCCTCGGCATGGGCGACGTGCTCTCCATCGTCGAGAAGGTGCAGGAGGGGATCGACCAGAAGCAGGCCGAGGAGATGCAGCGGAAGCTCTTCGACAACGAGTTCTCGCTCGAGGATTTTCGCGATCAGATCCGCCAGCTGAAAAAGCTGGGGCCGCTCGAGTCCATCATGTCGATGATGCCCCAGGTCGGCATGCTGAAGGACCTCAAGAACGTCAAGATCGACGAAAAGGAAATCATGCGCGTGGTGGCGATCATCGATTCGATGACGCCGTACGAGCGCGACCATCACATGGCCATTAACGGCTCCCGCCGCCGCCGCATCGCCAAAGGCAGCGGGACCACCGTACAGGAAGTCAATAATCTGCTGAAGCAGTACTCGCAGATGCGTAAGATGATGAAAGGCCTGACGGGCGGATTCCTGTCGCGGAAGCTCGGCAAGATGAAACTGCCGGACATCCTCGGCCAGCGCATGTAGGGCCCGCAGCACCGAACCGCGACCGTGAGGGAGCGGACGGAGTGAGAATTCCAGGAGTGGATACCAGATTATGTTGATGATTCGGTTGGCGCGATTCGGCGGGAAGAAAAAGCCGTCCTATCGCCTCGTGGTAATTGAGAAGGAACGGGCGCGCGACAGCCGCGCCCTGGAAGTGGTCGGCCAGTACAACCCGGTCCGGCAGCCGACTGCGGTGAACCTGAAATACGATCGCATCGCCCACTGGATGGCCCGCGGCGCACAGCCGTCGGTCACCGTGGCGCGCTTGATCCAGAAGTATCCTCAGCCCGCGGCCGAGCCAGTCGCCCAGTAACAGGGCAGCGGCTCTCCGCCTCCCTGCTGTTCGTTCAGGATGCAACGTTCCCTGTTAGCAGGATGCTATTATCGAGGCGAATAGAGGAGGCGGTGGGATGGCAGGGATGAAAGAACTTGTAGAGGATATTGCTAAGGCTCTGGTTGATATCCCCGACCAGGTTGCCGTACGAGAAGTTCAGGGAGAACAGGTCACAGTCCTGGAGCTGAGAGTTGCGCCCACTGATCTTGGGAAGGTGATCGGAAAGCAGGGTCGGACGGCGCGATCGATCCGCACCATTCTGGGAGCGGCCGGCATGAAGTTGAACCGCCGGTTCACATTAGAGATCCTGGAGTAGTTGGCGCCGGAACATTCCGAACCCGAAGAGTTGTGGGTCACGTTGGCCCGGCTGGCCCGAGCGTGGGGCCGGCGCGGCGAACTTATTGCCGACTCGCTGACCAGCGGCGCGGATCGCTTCAACGGAGTTAAGGAAGCTTTTCTCTTTGGGCCGCAAAGCGCGGGGAGTATGCCGCGCCCCATCGGGATCGAGTCGGTCTGGGATCATCGGGGACGCCTGGTCTTCAAGTTTCAGGGCGTCGATTCGATTGACCAGGCCGAGCCGCTCCAGGGATTGGAAGTTCGCCTGCCCCGCGGCGAGCGGGCCCCGCTGGCGGACGGAGAGTTCTACCAGTCGGATCTGATCGGCTGTGAGGTTGTGGAGCGCGCGACCGGCGAGCGCGTCGGCGCGGTGGTGGATTGGGTGGATAACGGCGGCCCGCTGCTCCTCGAAGTGAGCGGCGAAGGCAAGCCGGTCCTGATCCCCTTCGTGAAGGCGATTTGCGTGGAGATCGATGTGCCGGGCCGGCGGATCGCCGTCGAGTTGCCGCAAGGTTTGAAGGAATTGTAGGGCGGACCCCCTGGTCCGCGCGGGTCCCCCTGGACCCGCCAGAACATTTCAGTTTTTGGTTCTTGGTCGCTGATGATCTTTGACGTTCTGACCATCTTCCCCGAGTTCTTCCGGGGCCCGTTCGAGCACGGGGTGGTTGCGCGCGCCCGCGAAACCGGGCTGCTGGACATTCGCATCCACGACCTGCGGAACTGGACGTCGGACCGGCACAGAACCGTGGATGACCGGCCTTTCGGCGGCGGCGAGGGCATGATCCTCAAACCCGAGCCTGTGTTTTCGGCCGTCGAATCGATCTGGCCCGAGCGCGCGCCGGACCGTAAGGTGGTGCTGCTCTCGGCGCAGGGCCGGCTTTTCGATCAGGCGATGGCGCGGCGGTATGCTTCTCTAAGCGGCATCCTGCTGCTGTGCGGCCGCTACGAGGGCGTGGACGAGCGGGTGGCCGAGCGCCTGGCCGACGAAGAGGTTTCGATCGGCGATTACGTGCTGAGCGGCGGCGAACTGGCGGCCGCGGTAGTGGTCGACGCGGTGGCACGGTTGCTGCCGGGCGTCCTCGGAAACGAGAATTCGGCGCTGAACGAATCCTTCAGCGCGTTGGATAATGGTGAGGATGCCAGCTTCCTCGATTGGCCGCAGTACACCCGGCCGGCGGAGTTTCGCGGCTGGAAGGTGCCCGAGGTGCTGGTGAGCGGTCACCATGAACAGATTCGGCGCTGGCGCCGTCAGGCGGCGCTAGAGAAGATGCAACGCCTCCGTCCCGATTTGGCGGAACGCAGTTTACAGAACAGGAAGGAACCCGAGCCGGTACCCAGTCAGGCCGGGCGCGACAGTCATGAATAGTCAGCTCTTGCAGAAATACATCAACGGTAAGAAGCGCACGGATATGGCCGTGTTTCGGCCGGGGGACACCATCCGGGTCCACGTCAAGATCAAGGAAGGCGACAAAGAGCGCCTCCAGGCTTTTGAAGGCACGCTCATCGCGCGTCACAACACCGGGATGGGTGAAACCATCACGGTCCGCAAGGTCAGCTTCGGACATGGCGTGGAACGTATCTTCCCCGTCAACGCTCCGGTCATCGATCACATCGATGTCGTGCGCACCGGTAAGGTCCGCCGGGCCAAGCTCTACTACCTGCGCGGATTGAAGGGTAAGGCGGCGCGCCTCAAAGAGCGCGAGTAACTTTGGCCGATCGGGCGAAGCGAAACTTCCGCTGCCGGGCCACCTTCGAGCGCCAGTTGCGCGCCGAAGGCTTCGCTTTCGTTGCCGGTGCCGATGAAGCCGGGCGAGGCTCGCTGTTCGGGCCGGTGTTCGCCGCCGCTGCGATCCTGTCTCCCGACCGCCCCATTCCCGGCTTGCGCGACAGCAAGCTGCTCGATCCGGCGCGGCGCGAGGAACTGGCCGCGCAGATCCGCGAGCGGTCCGTCGCCTGGGCCGTCGCTTCCGTGGATGCCTTTGTGATCGACCGTATCAATATCTACCAGGCCTCGCGTCTGGCGATGCAGCGCGCCATCGAACAACTCGCGCCAGCGCCGGATTCGCTCCTGGTGGACGCCATGCGGCTGGAGACGCCACTGCCTCAGATTCCGCTCATTCACGGGGACGCCCGCTCGCAGGCCATCGCGGCGGCCTCCATCCTCGCCAAGACCGCGCGCGACGCAGCGATGCGCGCCTGGGACGAGGTGTTCCCCCAATACGGCCTCGGCCGGCACAAGGGCTACGGCACGCCCGAGCACCTGGATGCGCTCGCTGTCCACGGCCCCACCCAGCACCACCGCCTGAGCTACGAGCCGGTTCGCCTGGCCTGCCCGCTGGAGTCGCGCGCATGGCGATAGAGCCGCCCGACCTGCCGGAGCAGACCGAGGGCGGACAACCGGTCTACCCGTGGTATCAGAAGGCGGCCGCGGTGCTCTATGCCTTCTTCTGCTTTGAAATCGGCGTGGTGCTGATTCTGTTGCCCTGGCTCACCATCTGGGATCACAACTACTTCTCCCGCCTGGCGTCCCGATGGCCCGAGCTGTGGATGAGCCCCTACCTGCGTGGAGCGATCAGCGGCGTGGGAGCGGTCGACATCATCATTTCGTTCGTCGAGCTGTTCCGCCTGCGCCGCTTCGCGCGGCGCGGGCCGGGGGGGCGCTGAGTGGAGCCGTGCCGCGGGGGGCGGGCTTCAGCCTGGCTTCAGCCCGCGCGGAACTTCAGTTCCGCCGCCCCGTGGAGCGGAGCTGAGGCCCGCCCTCCCGCTTCCCTCTGCCGCGGCTTGCGTAGCGTGCGCTCGTCGGCGCACCGCTTCGATGTCGCGCACCCAAGCCGAATCCGTGCCGCGGGCTCTGGGAGGCCGCCTAGTATAATGAGCGTTTGCGTCTCCCGCCTTCATGCCTGCGACACCGCTCCGCAATCCGCTTGATTGTCGCGTGTCTGGCCGCCTGCATCGGCGTGACCGCGCTCGATGCACTCCTGTTTCGAACCGGGTTTTATGCCACCCTTCTGGACCCCGAGTCCTCTACCGGCGCTTTCGAATGGATGTTGCGGACCGAGTTGGAGGCACAGCGACGCTACGGCGACCGCATGGTGGTGACCATCGGCAATTCGCGATTCTTCTGGTCGCCAAGGGTGCTCGACAATCGCCCGGGTCCCCACAAGTACGTGCTCCGCTGCGCCTCCATCCCAGGCACCGACGCCCGGGCCTGGTACTACCTGGTTCGCGATATGGATCCCACCGCCCGGCGCTACCGCGCGCTAGTCTTCGGAGTGGACGATTACGATGACGAGGATCGCGGCGCCAGCCCCGGTGGCGACATTCGCGATCTGCATTATGCGATCGCGCGCCTGCGGCTGACCGACACCTTCGAATTCGCGCGATCGTTCGATGGCTGGGAACTCCGCTTCGCCGCCCTGCGCGGCGGACTGCTCAAGGGCATCGTCTACCAGAACGACCTGCAAGCTTTCCTGTCCAACCCGCGGACGCGACTGTTGCATGTCCGCTGGTTCGACCGCGACCGGGCTAACGCGATTTACAACTACGAGGGCCC
>DATNLV010000524.1:0-4930 GCA_035602665.1 Bryobacteraceae bacterium
CCACTGGCAGAACTTCGAGATGGCTTACCTACTGCTGGCCGGCTTCGCCACGCCTCTGGTGCTGTCCGTACATACCGTGGTCAGCTTCGATTTCGCGGTGGCCATCGTGCCCGGCTGGCACAGCACCATATTCCCACCCTACTTCGTGGCGGGCGCTATTTACTCCGGTTTCGCCATGGTGGTGATGCTGGCCGTCCCCGTGCGCAAGATCTGGGGCCTCGAGAACTTAATCACGCTGCGCCACCTGGATAACGCGGCCAAGGTCATTCTGGCAACCGGGCTCATCGTCGACTACGGCTATCTGATGGAAGGCTTCATGTCCTGGTACGGGGCCGACACATACGACTCCTACATGATGTATAACCGCATGACCGGTCCGTATAACCCGGTGTTCTGGGCGGTGATCCTCATCAATGCGGTGGGCATCCAGGCTCTGTGGTTCAAGAGCGTGCGGAGAAACCCGCTGGCTTTGTGGGTCATGTCCTGGGTGATCCAGACCGCGATGTGGTTCGAGCGGTACATGATCGTCATTTCAAGCCTGCACCGAGATTACCTGCCGCGTTCCTGGGGTATGTATTCGGGCACCGTCTGGGACTGGCTGATTTTCGGCGGTACCTGGGGCTTGTTCCTGTTCTGCTTCCTGTTGTTCCTGCGCTATGTCCCGATGATCACCATGTTCGAAATGCGGCAGACCGCCCACAAGGCTGCCTCCACCGGAGGGTACGCATGAGCGGGCCGGCGCTCTACGGGGTTATGGCGGAGTTCAACGAGCCGGAGCATTTCCTGGAGGCGATCCGGCGCACCCGCGCGGCGGGTTACGAGCGCATGGACGCTTACTCGCCGAATCCAATCGAGGGATTGGACGAAGCTATGCGGCTGAGTAAGTCGCCGGTGTCGCTGATTGTCTTGATCGGCGCGCTGACCGGTGCCGTAACCGGGTACTTTCTGCAATACTACGCGGCTGTGCTCGACTTCCCGATCAATGTCGGCGGCCGTCCCCTTAATAGTTGGGTCTCATTTATCCCTATCACATTCGAGCTTACGGTGTTATTCGCGTGCTTGTCCTCGCTGTGCTTCGGGATTCTGGGGCTCAACGGCCTGCCGCAACCCTATCACCCGGTCTTTAACGTGCCGCAGTTCGGGCGCGCCAGCCGGGACCGGTTCTTCGTCTGCATCGAGTCCGAAGACGCGCAGTTTGACGCGACGGACACCAGGTTGTTTCTGGAGGGCCTGGATCCCCTGGGGGTCTACGATGTCCTGGAATAGGGCCGTCGTCGCATCGATGCTGCTCGCGCTGGCCGGCGTGCTCTGCGGCTGCCGCGCCGACATGCAGGACACGCCCAAGGCCAAGACATTTCGCGCGAGCCGGTTCTACGACGACCGCATGACAGCGCGGCAGTTGGTGGCCGGCACGGTGCCCGCGACGGGGCTGGCCGACGATGAACTGCTCTACAACGGCACGGTCGATCGACGCCTGGCGATTGTCTTTCCCTTCCCGGTGACACGCGAAGTGCTGGCGCGCGGCCAGGACCGGTTTAACATCTTCTGTTCTCCGTGTCATGGCCGGCTGGGCGACGGCGACGGCATGATCGTGCGGCGCGGCTTCCGGCGCCCGCCATCCTATCACATCGAGCGCTTGCGCAAGGCGCCGGTGGGCCATTTCTACGACGTCATCACGCACGGGTTCGGCTCCATGTACGACTACGCCGCGCGCGTTGCGCCGCGCGACCGCTGGGCCATCATCGCGTATATACGGGCCCTGCAACTCAGCCAGAGCGCGACGCTGTCCGACGTCCCGCCGCAGGAGCGGACGCAACTCGCGGGAGGACGTCCATGAACCCGAACGCCGAGCGCACTGCCTTCCTGATTGGCGCCATCGGATTGCTGGCGTGCCTCGCGGGCGCGCTCCTGGACACGACGCAGTTCCTGCGCTCCTACTTGTGGGCGTACTGGTTCTGGCTCGGCGCCGCGATCGGGTGCGGCCAGATTCTGATGCTTTACCACCTGGTCGGGGGCGCCTGGGGCTTCGTCATCCAGCGCATCCTTGAGGCCGGCCTGCGGACCATGCCGTTCATGTTCGTGCTCGTCCTCCCGCTTGTGTTCGGGATCCCACGTCTATACAGCTATGACAATCCGCAAGCCGTTGCGCTCGACAAGGCCCTCCAGCACAAGAGCGGCTATCTGAATGCGCCCGGAGTTATCGCGCGGCTTGCACTTTACTTTGTCATCTGGGGCGTCATCGGTTATCTGCTCACTTACTGGTCGCGGCGGCAGGACGAGACGGAGGATTACAAGTACATGGTCCGCCGCACCCGGCTCAGCGCCCCCGGCATTGTTCTCTACTCGCTGGCAATGTCCTTCGCCGCGGTGGACTGGATCATGGCGCTCGAGCCCGATTGGTACTCGACGATGTTCCCCGGTTTCTACCTGGTCGGGCAGGTGCTCACGGCCTTTGCCGTAGTTATCGTCGTGCTCCGCTTTGTGAGCGAGAGCAAGCCGCTTTCGGACATCATCTCGCCCAAGGACTTTCACGACCTCGGGAACCTGCTGCTGACCTTCGTGATCCTGTGGGCGTACGTGCAGGTGTCGCAACTCATCATCACGTGGTCCGGCAACCTGCCCAAGGAGATCGTCTGGTATCTGCACCGTACGGAAGGCAATTGGATCTCGGTCACGGTCGTGATCGTACTCTTTCACTTCGCCTTTCCGTTTTTCATTCTCCTGGGGCGCGGGAATAAGCTGCAGAGCCACCGGCTGGCCGCGGTGGCCGCGTTCATCGTCCTCATGCACTTACTCGACAATTACTGGAACGTCGAGCCGGCGTATCATTCGCGAGTCTATGTCCACTGGCTGGATCTCGCCGCGCCGATCGGCCTCGGCGGCATTTGGGTAGGCCTGCTGCTCAGACAAGTTAAGAGATACCCGCTGGTGCCGGAACACGATCCGCGCATTGCGGAGGCCCTGGAGAAGGCGCTATGACCAGGCACGAAGAAGCCGCGAGAGGCATCGAGCGCCCGGATCTGTTCGAGGCGCAGGACGTCAGTGCGAACGGCGTCATCATCTTCCTGGGCGGCCTGATCGGATCGCTGCTGGTGATCTTCCTTTTGGTCTGGGGCATGTGGGGCGTGTACGTGCGACTGCTTACAACGACCGGACCCGGTCCCGTGCCGGCGCTGAGCCAGGTTCCGCCGGAGCCGCGCGTCCAGGCCGACCCAGGCATCGATCTTCGGCGGCTGCGAGCGCATGAGGACGAGGTCCTGAAGTCGTACGGATGGAGCGACCGGCAGGCAGGCACCGTCCGCATCCCTATCGACCGCGCGATGGACTTGCTTGCGCAGCGAGGACTGCCGGTGCGATCCGGGACCGGAGCGGAGCCCGGCGCGCCGGACACCGGGCCCGAATCGGGCGGCCCGCAGACAGGCCAGCCGGTGCCGCGGAGGACGCAATGAGGGCGTGCATGCGGAGGGCGGCTATACTCGCGCTGGCGGCCGCCGGGGCGGCATGCGGCCAGGCCAGCCAAGGCATCGTGCCGTGGGTGGAGCGCACCAGGGCGCGGCCCGACTTACTCAAGAAGGTCGCGCTCGAACAAAAGCTGAACGCACTGGTCCCGCTCGACCTGGTCTTTCGCGACGAGCATGGTCGCCCGGTGCCTCTTGGCACTTACTTTGGCAAGCGGCCGGTGGTGCTGTCGCTGGCCTATTATGAGTGCCCTATGTTGTGCACGCTGGCTCTGAACGGCCAACTGCGAGCTTTTCGCAGCCTTGACTTCAGCGTCGGCCGCGAGTTCGAGGTGGTCGTCGTGAGCATCAACCCAACGGAAACCCCGGCGCTCGCGGCAGCCAAGAAAGCCACTTACTTGAGTAGCTACCGCCGTCCGGGCGCCGAAAACGGCTGGCACTTTCTGACCGGGACGGAGCCCTCCATCCGCACGCTGGCCTCCGCCGTAGGCTACCGGTACGAGTACGATCCCGAGAGCAAGCAGTACGCGCACCCCACCGGCTTGATAGTCCTCACACCGGAGGGCCGCATCGCGGCGTACCAATACGGTGTGGAGTACTCAGCACGCGATTTGAGGCCGGCGCTGGTTGCGGCGTCTAACGAGAAGATAGGTAGCCCCGTCGCCGAGGTTCTGCTCTATTGCTTCCACTACGATCCCGCCACGGGTAAGTACAGCCTGCCAATCCTGAACTTAGTCCGAGTGGGCGCGGCGGCCACGATTCTGGGGCTTATGGCGTTTATCGCAATCGCATCGCGCCGTCATCGCACGTTGCCGCTCAAGGCGGAGGCACGACCATGATGTGGCCGTTCACGCCTGCGTTCCCGCTCCAGATATGGCCCTCCGCGGCGTCGGTCGGGGCTCGCGAAATGGACGCCTTGTTCCTGACTGAGCTCGCGATCAGCGCTTTCATGGTGCTGCTGATATTCGGCTGCATTTTCGTCTTCGCCATTAAGTACCACCGCCGCTCGCCGAACGAACGCCCGCGCCCCATCCGCGGTGGAATCATGCTGGAGAGCGCGTGGTCGGGCATCCCGCTGCTGATCTTCCTGGTGTTCTTCTTCTGGGGCGCGAAGATCTACTTCGCCAACGCCGCGCCTCCCAAGGACGCGATGCAGATCTACGTCATCGGCAAGCAGTGGATGTGGTACGTGCAGCACCCCAGCGGCCAGCGCGAGATAGACGAACTACACGTGCCCGCCGGGCGCGACGTGCAGCTGATCCTTACGTCGCAGGACGTCATTCACAGCTTTTTCATCCCTGCGTTCCGGATCAAGAAAGACGCGGTGCCGGGAATGTACACCACGGAATGGTTCCACGCCACCACGCCGGGATCGTATCACCTGTTCTGCGCGCAATACTGCGGAACGAGCCACTCCCACATGATCGGCACGGTGTACGTGATGAAGGACGCCGACTACGAGCAGTGGCTCG
>DATNLV010000543.1:0-2621 GCA_035602665.1 Bryobacteraceae bacterium
CGAGGGCAGCCGCAGGGGATCCTTTTGAAAGCCACCACTTCTTGCCGGAAAGTGATAAGATTGATACCAGGTGCTGTCCTCCGCGGATGAGACCTTTTGCCATCGTAAAACGAATTAAGGGTTTGTGCGGCGCGTAGCCGCCGCAGAAGCCCCGTTGGACGAACGCGGGGCGGTGAGGCGCGATCGAACGCTATGGAGATTTCAACCGGGGCGCTTGATGCCGGGATTGGGGATCACCGGCCAGGAGGCCCGGCCGCGGGGGCTGACCGGGATATCCCGAGCCCAAGGCGATGCTATTTTCCCGGCCGGCGGCATCATCTGGGGCAAATTTTGGCGCATGGGTTGTGCCGGCGACAGCAGAACCCCTTGGCGTGGCGAGACGCGCAGCAACGAGACCAGGCAGCGGCAGAGGCAGGTAGTGCGGATCATGGTCCCATCGCCTGCTGTCGGGTGAGCCGACGGATGAAGATCATCCGCCCCTGCTGACAGTGCGGACAGATCATCGGCTCGATCGGCGGCACCGGCTCTGCATCGGGCGGCACAAGTGGCGGAACGATAGGCTCCTGTGGCGGATCGAGCTTGGCTGGCGCCTCGAGTTGCAGCATCTGCCTCACCCGCGCGGCATTGTGGCGCTGCGCGGGATGCCACAAACCGAAGTATCGGACCTTGTGGAAGCCGCGCGGCAGCACGTGTTGGAGGAAGCGGCGCATGAACTCCTCGCCGCTGAGCCGGCACGTCCGCGCCTGACCGGTCTTGCGGTCCTTGAATTGGATGGTGACCGTTTCGTCGTCGAGGCCGACGATGCGTGCGTTGGTGAGAGCGATACGAAAGACGTAGCGGGCGAGGTAGTCGAGCACGGCCTGTTCGCCTTTGCCCCAGGCGGTGACATGCAGGATCCAGGGCCTCCGCCACACCGCCTCCGGGATGACGAGATCAGGGCACTTTCGCTTTAGCAACGCGCGGAACTTGCCGCGCACCAGCTTGGCGAGCGCCTTGATCGGCACCAGGAACTTCCGCCGCGCCGGGTGCCAGGTGTTGGCGTCCTCGGAGATGCCGCCGCCGCTGACCAGGCAATGGACATGCGGATGCAAGTTCAACTGCTGGGTCCAGGTGTGCAGCACGGCGAGCACGCCGACGGTGCCGCCGACGTACCGCGGATCGCGGGCCAGTTCGATGATCGCAGCGGCACTGGCCTGCATCAGCACGCCATAGCCGTCACGCTGGTTGGCGCGCAGCACCTCGCGCAGTTCGGCCGGCACAGTGACAGTGATGTGGAAGTACGGAACTGGCAGCAGTTCCGCTTGTCGGTGTTCCAGCCATTCCTGTGTCTGTGCGGTGTGACACTTGGGACAACTGCGGTTGCCGCAGGAATGATAGGAGAACATCTCGGTCTTGCATGCAGCGCAGCGCCAGACCTGTCCGCCGAGTGCCGCGGTCCGGCAGTCGAGAATGTCCTCGATGGCACGCCGATGCGAGGGCAGCATCGACGCGCCGTGAGCCGAGACGTAGTCCGCCGCGAAGCGACGGAACACGTCGGCGATCTCGATCATGACCGCGCCTCAGAGGCCGGTCATCAACCGATCGAGCAGACTGTGCAGCGACACCCGGGTGGGCGTGGTGAGATGGGTGTAGATGGCGGTGGAGGCGATGCTGGCGTGGCCGAGCAGGATCTGAACGATACGGATGTCGACGCCGTTCTCGATCAGCCGGGTCGCGTAGGAGTGTCGCAGGCAATGCGGGGTTACCCCGCGCTGGATGCCGGCCGCGGTGACAGCGGCGGTGAAGGTATCCGACAGCACGCGCTTGTTGATGGGTGCATCACCGTGCCGGTTGGGGAACAGCCAGCGCGGGTTGCGATGGGTCCGCCACAGATCGCCCAACGCATCGAGAACCGGCTGTGGCAGCGGTGCCAGCCGCTCCTTGTTGCCCTTGCCGATGATGCGCAGCACGTGGTTGGCCCGGTCGATGGCGCCGATCTCCAGCGTGGCGGCCTCGCTGATGCGCAGGCCGCACGCATACATGACGGCGAGGCATGTCTTATGGACCGGGTTGTGGATGGCGCCGAGCAGAAGCCGGACCTGATCTTCTGACAGCGCGTCAGGCAGCCGCTTCTGCCGTGGTGAGGCGATCCTTTTTTTCCCCGAACAATCCCCAGGCCCGGCCGAGCGTATGGCGGTAGAGGAAACGCAGGCCGTACTGGCTGGTCTGGAAGGTGCCGCGTGCAACCCCCCGCTGGCGCAAGTCGAGCAGGTAGGCCCGAACCTCTTCCTCGCTGAGCTGATCGGGCGAGCGGCGGTAATGCTTGGCCAGCTTGTAAACAGCCCGGATATAGATCTGACGCGTTCCCGCGGCCAACCCGGCCAGGGTCATGTCCTCAATCATCCGCACACGCAGTGGCGACATGGTGGTCTCCTTTCGTTGATGGTCCGACGGGCGACTGCACGCCCGCCGGCTCGAAAGGATACATCCAGCCCGCACCCAAGGCCTCGCTCGCCGCGACCTCGGCGAAGCCGTTCCGTCCAACTGAATAGTCGGTTGCGTGCCTCATCGGAATTCAAGACTTTCGGAAAGTTTGCTTGCCCCTGCCCGATCAATAGGTTACGCTTTCTGTAACCTATGAC
>DATNLV010000546.1:0-6199 GCA_035602665.1 Bryobacteraceae bacterium
TCGGTGGTGGCGGTGGTGATTCTGTCGGTGGCGAACCGTTTGGTGGCGAGGAACGCAGCCTAGCAAGCCGGAAGAATGGCCACGGATGAACACGGATGAACACGGATAAGAAAGACGGACGGGAAGACGGACAAGGAAAAGCAAAAATGATTTATCCGTGTTTATCCGTGTTCATCCGTGGCCCATATTGTGTTCCAGGCAGGGCTCATGCTTGAACTGCGGGTCCTAAAGCGGTTTGCGGGACGGCCGGATTCGGCTCCTTTCTCCCTGCAACTGGAGTTTCGGGCGGGGGCCGGCGTCACGGTTTTGTTCGGGCCTAGCGGAGCGGGGAAGACGCTGACGCTCGATTCGATCGCGGGCTTCGCAGTCCCGGACGAAGGCCGCATCCTTTTGGACGATGAGATTCTGTTCGATGCCGCTTCGGGCGTGAACCTGCCGGCGCGGGCGCGCCACTGCGGCTACGTTTTCCAGAACTACGCGCTGTTTCCGCACATGACGCTACGGCAGAACCTGGCCTTCGCGGCGGAGCGGCGCCCACGCCTGGAACGGCACCGCAAGGTGAACGAGATGCTGGAGCGCTTCCACCTGACCGATGCCGCGGGGCGGCGCCCGCACGAGCTCTCGGGAGGGCAGAAACAGCGCTGCTCGATCGCCCGCGCGGTGATCGGCTCACCCCGGCTGCTGCTGCTCGATGAGCCGGCCCGCGGCCTGGACGCTCCGCTGCGCAGGGAGCTTTACGACCTGCTGCGGCAGGTCCGCGCCGAGTTTTCGATCCCCACGGTTCTGGTGACGCACGACCTGGAAGAGTGCTTCGAGCTGGGGGACGAAATGCTGATCCTGCGAGAGGGGCGGCTGGTGCAAAGCGGACCGCCGCGCGCCATCGCGGAGCGCCCGGCCAACGTCGAGGTGGCGCGGCTGCTGGGCATTTTCAACCTGCTTCCGGCCGAACTTGTGGACCTGAACCCGCAGCTCCACCTCAGCCGCCTGCGCGTGGGCGGGTTCGATCTGGCGGGGCCGTATTTCCCGGGCCGGTTCAAGGGCGACCGGGTGTGGCTGTGTGTACGGCCCGACCAGCTCGTGGCCACGGCGCGAAACGGGGCGCCGGGGGTGAACCAGGTGCCGGCGCAGTTGCTGCGGGTGGTCGAGATGCCGGACTCGGCGCGGCTCGAGTTCGCGGGCGAGATGCGGGTCGAAATGCCGCGTGCCGAGTACGAGAAGCAGAAGGCGAATAAGGAGTGGCTGGTGGAGTTTCCGCAGCAGGCGCTGAGGGTGCTGTAAGGCCGCCTACGCGTGCTTGCGCTTGGTGGGCGGGGCAGCGGGCGCGGGCGCCGGCCGCGCGCCGCGGATCAGGTACACCCCCAGCGCGATGAGGGCGAGCGCGATCCACTGCTCCACTACCAGCGGCCCGAGATGCGGATTCAATGGGTCGTGGGAGCGGACGAATTCCACCAGGAACCGCGCTGTCGGGTACAGGATCAGGTACAGGCCGATGATGGCGCCGGGGCGGTGGGGGCGGGCGAAGCGGCGGTAGAGGATCAGGCAGATCACCGCTTCGGCCAAGGCCTCGTAGAGTTGGGTGGGCTGCAGAGGGACGCCTAGCGGCACGCCCATCCGCTCGTGGGCGAAGGGATCGGTGAAGGTCACGGCCCAGGGCAGCTTGGACGGCGCGCCCCAGCAGCAGCCCGCGGCGAAGCAGCCTACGCGGCCGATGGCGTGACCGAGGGCGATGGCCGGCGCGAAGACGTCCGCCGTCACCAGGCCCGGCAACCGGCTGCGGCGCAGGTAGAGAAACGCCGTCAGGAGACCGGCGATCAGCCCTCCGTAAAAGACGCCGCCGGCGAGCAGGGTGGAAAACGAAAATATTTCGCCCAGATTCCGCGAATAATAGTCGAAATCGAGCGCAAGCATGAACACCTTGGCGCCCACCATCGCGGCGATCGCGGTATAGATGCCGAGGTTCAGGGTGGCATCCACATCCAGGCCGGCGCGACGGCTCAGGCGTCCCACCATCCACAGCGCCGCCAGAAATCCAAGCGCCACCAGGAGGCCGTAGGACGGCAGGAAAAAGTGGCCGATTCTGAAAACGATGGGGAACATTCAATCCTTCTTCGGCACCCGCCTGGCCAGCAGCAGATCGAGCAGGACCAGGCCGGCGCCGATGCTGATGGCGCTGTCGGCGACGTTAAAAGCGGGCCAGCGGAAGCTGCCCACGTAGAGCTCGAGGAAATCGGTCACCGTGCCGGGGATGACGCGGTCGTACAGGTTGCCCACCGCGCCTCCCAGGATCAGCGCCAGCCCGACGGATACCATCCGGCTGCCCACGGCGCGGGCTCCGTCGCGCCAGAGCAGCACCGAGAGCAGGATGGCCGCGACCGAAGAAGAGCCGACCAGGAAAAACCGGCGCCAGCCGGGGGCCAGGCCGGCGAAGAGGCTGAAGGCCGCGGCCGCGTTCTCCGTGTGCACGATGTTGAAAAAGCCGGGAATGACTTCGCGAGTTTCCCAGAGGGGCACCAGGCGGTCGATCGCTATTTTAGTGATGCGGTCGAGCGCAAAAACCCCCGCGGCGATCAAGTAAGCGAGCAGGCGTCGGGTCATTTCAAAAACAATTCTGGCCACGAATGAACACGAATGGACACGAATAAGAAGGACGCTTCTTTCGTGTTCACTGGGCGGCCTGTATTTCTGTCACGGCTTCGGCGCAGGGGGCGCAGATTGTGGGGAACGTTGGGTTCGCGCCGGTATCGGTGGTGTACTTCCAGCAGCGCTCGCACTTGGCTCCGGCGGCGCGCTCGATGGTCACCTGGATGTCGCCTTCGGCAGGGCCGTCGAGCTCCACTTGCGACACTACGAACAGGCCCGGGAGTTCGGCCGCGTACTGCTCTAGCAGGGGCAGAAGATCGCCACTGGCTCGCAGACGCACGCGCGCTTCGAGCGGGCCCCCGATCAGCTTCTCCTGGCGGGCCGTTTCCAGGCTCTTGAGCACGGTTTCTCGGACCGGCATCAGGCGATCCCAGTTCAGCGCGCGCTCGCGATGCGCGTCGGGCAGGCCGGCGGTCAGTTCGTCCGGCTCCGGGAAGAGGGCGAGATGCACGCTGTCCGGCGCGCCGGCGGGCTTCCGCAAGTGCTGCCACACTTCGTCGGCGGTGTAACTGATCAGCGGCGCGATCAGGCGGACCAGCGCGTAGGTGACGCGATAGAGCGCGGTCTGCGCGCTGCGGCGGTTCTTCGAGTTCGGCGCGCGGGTGTAGAGGCGGTCCCGCAATACCTCGATAAAGACCGCGCTCAGCTCGACGGTGGTGAAGTCGTAAATGGCCCGGTAGACGCGGTGGAACGCATATTCCTCGTACCACTTTCGGCAATCCCGCACGAGCTGCTCGGCGCGGATGAGCATCCACTGATCGAACTCGGCCATCTCGCCCGCCGGCACCGCGTCCGTTTCGGGAACGAAGTCCGAAAGATTGCCGAGCGCGTTCCGGAAGGTGGTGTTGCGCAGTTTGCGGTACGCTTCCGAGAGGCGCGTGAGAATGGTGGGCGAGATCACCACATCGTCGGTGAACTCGACCGATGTTACCCACAGGCGCACCACGTCGGCGCCGTACTGCTGGATCAGCTCCTGCGCTTCGACGTAATTGCCCAGGGACTTGGAAAGCGCCCGGCCCTGCTCGTCGAGCGTCCAGCCGTGCGTGGCGCACTGGCGATAAGGCGCGCAACCGCGCAGGCCCACGGCCGTCAGCAGCGAGCTGTGGAACCAGCCACGGTATTGATCGCCGCCTTCGACATACAGGTCGGCGGGCCAGGGTAACCCGTTGGCTTCCGTCAGCACGGCCAGGTGGCTGGAGCCGGATTCGAACCAGACGTCCAGGATGTCGGTCTCTTTGCGAAACTCCGTCGCGCCGCACTTGGGGCAGGCGGCGCCGGGGCCGATCAGCTCGGCGGCGGTGCGGTCATACCAGACGTCGGCGGTGAACTCGGCGAAGAGGTCCACCACGTGGTCCAGGATCTTGCGGTCGGTGATGGGCTCGCCGCACTGGCCACAGTAGAAAACGATCAGCGGCACGCCCCAGACGCGCTGGCGCGAGATGCACCAGTCGGGGCGGTTGGCGATCATGTTCGAGATGCGCTGCTCGCCCCAGGCCGGCATCCATTTCACTTTGCTGATGGCGTCGAGGGCGCGGGCGCGCAAATCATTCCGGTCGATGCCGATGAACCACTGCTCGGTGGCGCGGAAGATGGTGGGGTGATGGCAGCGCCAGCAGTGCGGGTAGCTGTGTTCGAGCTTCTCGAATCCCAGCAGCGCGCCGGCGGATTTCAGAATGCCGACCACCACCGGGTTCGCTTCCCACACGGTCTTTCCGATCAACTCTTCGGGCAGGCGGCCCGCCGCGCCCTCGGCGTGGAAGAAGCGGCCCGCGGGGTCGACGGGGCAATAGGTCGGGATGCCGTAGCGCTGGCCGGTCTGGTAATCCTCCTGGCCGTGGCCGGGTGCGGTGTGGACCTCGCCGGTGCCCTGGTCGAGGGTCACGTAGTCGGCCAGCACGCCCACGGAATCGCGTTCGAGGAAGGGGTGGCGGAAGACGGCTCCTTCGAGCTTCGCGCCTTTGACGCGCGCGATCACGGTGGGCTCGCTCCATCCGCAATTCTGAGCGGTCTGGGCGAGCAGGTCGGCCGCGGCCAGATACACGTCGCCGTCGACGTCCGCGGCGACGTAGTCGTAGTTGGGATGGAAGGCGATGGCCATGTTGGCCGGGATGGTCCAGGGCGTGGTGGTCCAGATGAGGCCGTAGACGCGGCGGCCGAGTAGCGCGGGGTCGATGGTGGAGGGCTCCGAAGTCAGCGCGAAGCGCACCCAGATGGACGGGCTGGTGTGGTTCTCGTACTCCACCTCGGCTTCCGCCAGCGCGGTGCGGTGCGTGAGGCACCAGTTCACGGGCTTCAGACCTTTGTAGACGTAGCCGCGGTCGACGAACTCGACGAAGGCGCGGGCGATGGCGGCTTCGTAGTCGGGCGTCAACGTCAGGTAGGGCTTGTCCCAGCGGCCGAGCACGCCCAGGCGGCGGAACTCCGCGCCCTGAATCCCGACCCACTTCATGGCGTATTTTCGGCACTCCTCGCGGATCTGCGCGACGGTCATCTTGGCTTTTTTGGAGCCGAGTTCCTGATCCACCTTGTTCTCGATGGGCAGGCCGTGGCAATCCCAACCGGGGACGTAGGGGGCGTCGAAGCCGGCCATGCTTTTCGACTTGACGATGAAGTCCTTGAGCACCTTATTGAATGCCGTGCCGGCGTGGATGCGGTTGTTGGCGAAGGGCGGGCCGTCGTGCAGGATGAACTGGGGCCGGCCGGCGCGCGCCTCGCGGATGCGCTCGTAGAGCTTGGTTTCCTCCCAACGCGCCAGGGTTTTCGGCTCGGTCTGAGGCAGGTTGGCCTTCATGGGGAAATCGGTGCGCGGCAGGTTGACCGTTTTTTTGAGGTCGAGGGTGTTCTCTGGCATTGGGGAAAGTACCATTATAGGGGCTTCGCGGCGGTCGTTGACGAAACGAAGCCAATAAGGCTTGTGGTTTCAACGCGGCCTTGGGTTCGTGCCGGTTGGGCGCTGCCGGTGATCGCATTTCATGCGGAGTCTGTCTCCGAGCGGAGTTTACCGCGAGGGTGGTGGGCCGGGAGGGGGACAGAAGCGCGCGAGCATTGGAGAACGGTGGGGAAAAAAGTTCGGGTTGCGCGTGACCGACGGCGGCGGCGGGGTTCCGTGGCATCATGGGTCCATGCAGGAGGGCCCGGTGGAACGCGGCTTCTCCCTGGCCATCGAATACTTCCGAGAAGAGGACGGGCGCTGGCTTGCGGATATTGCGGCGCTACCCGGTGTGACCGCCTACGGGCGTACCAGAAAGCAGGCCACCGCCGCCGTCCAGGCGCTGGCGCTTCGCCTGATCGCCGACCGCCTGGAGCACGGAGAAGCGCTTCCTGCCCGATGAACGTGTCTGACCGAACACGCGCCGACGTCGCGGACTTTCTCACATGTGATATACTCTGGTATATACTACATTAGGGAGGTCAAATGCCGCGCACCGCAAAGTTGTTTCGCAACGGACGGAGCCAAGCGGTCCGCCTGCCCGCGGAGTTCCGGTTTGAGAACAGCGAGGTCTTTATCCGGAAGGACCCCGCCACGGGAGATGTGATCCTGTCGCGGCGGCCGGAATCG
>DATNLV010000551.1:0-2177 GCA_035602665.1 Bryobacteraceae bacterium
CTGGCTTTGGGGTCGTGGTCTCCGCCGGCTTGGCAGGGGATTCGTTCTTGGATCCGCGGCCGTTACTGCCTTTGCGGTCATGGCCTTTGGCGTAGTCGTTGACGTAGAAGCCACTGCCCTTAAACTGGAAGGCCGACGGAGAAATGAGCCTGTCCACTACACCACCGCAAGACTTGTGCTCTTTGAGGGGTTGATCGGAAAAGCGCTGGAGAACCTCGAAGGTCTCGCCGCAAAGACGGCACTTGTATTCGTAAAGAGGCATGACTTCCTTCGGACCCTCGTCGCTTAGAGTATAGCACAGCGACGGATGAGCGAACCCCGCTCAGATGTCTTGAGCCCCTGCAACCCTAGCGATGCGAACCGGCTAGCGCGGCGGCACCGGCACGTGACTGGGGGTGTCCGGCTGAACGGTGTTTGGATGCATCTGCATTTGTGCGGGGTTGGTACCCTGGGAGTCCGCCGCAGCCCCGGGCTGTGCCGTATCCGCGGTCGCGCCCTTGACCACAACCTCGAGCGCCTTCTTCAGAATCGGATCGTCGCCGGGCTTGGCGGCGGGCGTCTCTTCGGGCGTGACATCCTCTTCTTCTTCGGTGTCGGCGGCAGCGGCCGGCTCGGCCTCCATAACCTGCACGGTCGGAGCCACTCCGACGTCCTGGATCGCCTTGCCGCTAGGGGAATAATACTTGGCGACCGAGAGAATGATCGCGCCTCCGTCGTCCATGGCGATGGCCTGGCGTACCGATGCGTCTCCGTACGTCCGCTCCCCGACCACTTGATCGGCTCGCTTGGAATCGAGCAGCGCGGCAGCCGCCACCTCAGCTCCGGCCGCCGTGCCGCGATTGGTGAGCACCACCAGGGGCAGCGTAGTGACGGCCTTGGCGGGATCGGCCTCAAAGTCCTTGCGAGGGTAGTGTTGGCCCTCAGCGTAGGTCATCAGCCCCTTCTGCTGGAACAGGTTCGCGGTTGCGATTCCCTCTTCCGGGGTGCCCGTGCCGCAGTAACGCAGATCGAGGATCAGCTTAACGGCGCCTTGCTTCTGGAGGTCCTTCACCGCCTCGGCGATCTGAGCGGTGGTTCCGGGCATCATGGCCTGCACCTCGATGTACCCGACCTTATCCGGCATCAACTTCGAGGTCACGCGAGGGTAATCGATGACGGCGCGCGTCAGCGTGAGCTTTCTCGGCTCGGGATGGCGCACGGCCATCACCGAGAGCTCGATCGTGGTGCCAGGCTTACCCTGGAGCAGCATGTTGGCGTACGCCAGCGGCATATCCCGCGTGGCGATGCCGTGGATGCTCTCGATCATGTCCCCGGTCGAGAGCGCGGCCTTGGCGGCGGGCGAACCGGGGATCGAATCCACCACGCCCACGTACCCGAAGCGCTTGGAGAGGATCAGGCCGACGCCGCCCTTGTAGGCGTCCTTGTTCTTCAGATACTCCCTGTACTGCTCGGCGTTCAGATAGCTGGCAAAGGGGTCGATGGATTCCAGCAGCCCGTTGATGGCGCCAAGGGTGACGCTCTTCAGGTCGGGCTCCTCGACGTAGTCGCTCTTGATCCGTTGGAGGACGTCCGCATAGACGCCCAGTTGGTGGTACGCGCCCTGGTCGGACGTGCTTCTGGCCAGCACCGCGCCCATCAGCAGAAGGGCGACCAGCAATGTGGACAGCGCGACTATAGTGGTTCTAACACGGGTACTCATAGGGGTGAACGCTCTGCCCTCATTGTAACCCAGTTTGTGAGACTACTTCTTCTGCCACTGCCGGATGACGCGCTCGACGTACGCAATCGTCTCGGGGTACGGCGGAATCCCGTTGTAGCGGTCCACGGCCGCCGGCCCGGCATTGTAGGCGGCCACGGCTTTGCGCACCTGGAACGGGTCGTTGAAATACTTGCGCAGGAGTTCGGTCAAGTACCGCGCGCCGGCATCGACGTTCTGCCGCGCATCCGTGGGGTCTGCGCCCAGCAGGTGGGCGGTCGCGGGCATCAACTGCATCAGGCCAATGGCGCCCTTGGGCGAGACCGCGTCCTGCCGGTAGCCGGACTCCGCCTTCACCACCGCGTGCAGAAAAGCGGGCGGCAGGTGCCACCGCTCAGCAGCCTGGTTGACCAGTTCCTGGGGCGGAACGGCGGGGGCGGCCTGCGGCGTCGGCTTCGGCGTCGGCTCGGATGGCGCGACG
>DATNLV010000563.1:0-2218 GCA_035602665.1 Bryobacteraceae bacterium
CTCGTTGCTCGTTGCTCGTCGCTCGTTGCTCGTTGGCTCGTCGATCGACGTCCGCTTGCTTACGCGCGCGGTTCGGTGCTGGCGTTCGTGCAGGCGCACGGACCAGGGACCGGCGACCGCCCGATCAACGGGCAACGGGCAACGGGCAACGAGCGCTTTCCTCACTGACAGCCCCCGCCCAGGGCCGCGAGAATGATGGACGCGGTCGCCTCATCCCCGGGTTCCGAGCTGACCAGGAGATCGTAAAGGTGGCGGTCCGCCCAGTCCTGACCGAAGTTCATGCGCACGTACCGGGCGCGTTCGGCGTCCATGCCTCGAATGAGCTCGGACACGTCGGTTCGCTTCTCCCCTCGCCGGCCTGCCCGCGCCAGCTTGCTTTCCCATGGCGCGTAAACGAAGACGTGAAACGCCTCGGGGCACGCCTGCAGGACGCACTGGGCGCCGCGGCCGACCACCACGCAGTTCCCGGCCTCATAGGCGTGCTCTATGAGGGCACGCGTCAGGTGGGCCATGGTCTCGGCATCGAAGATCTCGGCGGTGGGCAGCCTGGCGACGCCTTCGAAGGCTCCAAACCACAGTCCGTGGCGGCTCAGACGGTGCATCCAGGTGTCGACGCGTTCGTCGAAACGCCGCGCCAGCGCCGGATCGACGTGCGCCGCTTGGGCGATCTCGTCGATCAACGCGCTGTCAAGCAGATTCCAGCCTAGCCGCCCGGCCGCCAGACCGGCGATGCGGGCGCCGCCGCTGCCGTATTCCCTCGCCACTGTCAGGACTCGGTACATACCGCCAGACCTTTCCAGATCATGTCGAGCAGGAACTCGACGTCGTTGGCGACACTCTCGCGCGACCAGCCGAACAGCCGTTGCAGGATCAGTCCGCGAATCATCTCCGAGATGGTGAAGGCCGCCGCGCCCGCACGCACGGCGCGGATATGGCCACTGGCGGCCGCGCTCTCGAGCACTGCTTCGAGCATTTTGACCTGCTCGAGGTGGAGGCTCCGGCATTCCTTGTTGACGTGCGCCGCGCCGAAGTTGCCGAACTCGGAGTGGTAGATCTTCACCAGGTCGCGGTTCTTCTCCGCGTAAAGCACGCGGGTCTCGATGATGGCCCGCACTTTGTCGGCCGGGGCGGAGACCGCGGCCACCTTTTGTTTGATGTCGTCGATCAGGCCGGAGAGGCCCTGCCTCAGAGCTTCCAGGTAGATCTCGCGCTTGGAGGGGAAGTAGAGGTAGACGGTGCCCTTGGCCAGGCCGGCCGCCTCGGCGATCTCGTCCATGGTAGCGCCGTCGAATCCACGGCGGGCGAACACCTTGCGGGCCGCCTGGAGGATCTCGGCGCAGCGGAACTCCGAAACCACGGCCTGCTTAGACTTGCGCGCTACAGTCATGCAAAATGACCAATGGGTCAGTTTACCATACGCGGGGTCAGCGGCGTCGGAGGGCAGGGTCCGAAAAGCGCGTTGTGGGTGCGGACGGCGTCAAATATGGGTGTCCGTTTGTGGGATTGGGTTGAATGTTGTTGAATGTGCACTTTTTTATTTTTCGTTTCTTCTTGCTGCCCGCCGCGTGGACCGGAAAACCTCTGTAGAAGGGGACGAAGAGTCATGAACGCGGATTGCCGGCTGCGTGTGGATGGAAGCATGACACCACCGCCACGAGAGTAAGGCAGCGCGCGCCGCGGGGCCTGGGGCGGGAGTCCTCAAGTGATTGAAACGCGGGGAAATCGAGAGCTAAGGACCGGGTGACCGGGCTTTGTGCCAGACTGTAAGCTTCGTATGCGACCTCAACTTCACGTCTTCGTTCTTTCGCTCGCCGCCGTCGCGGGCGCTTTCGCACAGACCCGCACGATTGCCGTCGATACCGGCAAGATCCGCGGTCCCCGCAGCCAGGTGTTCAGGGAGTGCATCGGCGCCGGCCGGGCGAACGAGGGACTGCGGGCGGACTGGCAGGCGCAACTCGCGCTGGTCCAGAAGGAGATCGGGTTCAAGTACATCCGCATGCACGGACTGCTGCACGACGACATGGGCGTGTACAGGGAGGACCGCCAGGGCAACCCGATCTACAACTGGCAGTACATCGACCAGCTGTACGACTTCCTGCTAAGCGTGCGGCTGAAGCCGTTCGTCGAGCTGGGCTTCATGCCGGCAGACCTGGCAAGCGGCAGCCAGACGGTGTTCTGGTGGAAGGGCAATATCACGCCGCCCAAGTCGTATGCGAAG
>DATNLV010000582.1:0-3839 GCA_035602665.1 Bryobacteraceae bacterium
CCCGCCTTGAGCGCCGAATCCGCGCACCATGGCTCGGGAAACTACGGCCTCATGGATCAGATCCTGGCCCTGCGCTGGGTGCGCGAGAACATCTCGAACTTCGGCGGCGATCCCAACAACATCACCATGTTCGGCAATTCCGCGGGCGCGATCGACACCGGGTTGTTGATGACCTCCAGCCTTTCCAAAGACCTCTTCCAGCGGGCCATTGCCGAAAGCGGCACGTCGTTCGGTCATGCGCTGGCTCCGCTGGCCGCCGCCGAAAAGGCCGGTGAGGCCTTTGCCGCCAAGCTCAAAGTTGCAGCCGGCGAGGAGGGCTTGAAGCAACTCCGTCAGCTCACCGCGCCGCAACTGCTGGCATCCAAATCCAGCCTGAGTCCGTACTCGCACTTCACTCCGGATATCGATGGCTGGGTCATCGCCCGTCAGCCGGCCTCGGTTTTTGCCGCCGGCCAGGAGGCCGCGATCCCCTTGCTCTTCGGCACCACGACGCGCGAGCTCGGAGCCGCAGCCTGGCGTATGCCCACGGCCCCGGATGCCTTGCGCAAGACCATCGCGGACTACTTCGGCGGCCTTGCTCCGCGGGCACTGGCGGCCTACGGGTTGGCCGACGGCGCCGAGCGAAGCGACGACCCGCTCTACGGATCGCCGGCAGACCAGTGGGCCGCCGATCTCATGATCCGTTGCCCGGCCACGGCCCAGGGAGGCTGGCACAACGCCGCCCATCATCCAACTTATGAATACGAGTTCGCCCACGCCATTCCCGGCCAGGAGGCACGGGGCGCCGTCCACGGCGCGGAGCTTCCCTATGTCCTCGGGTACTTTTCCAAGTTTGCCGACACCGACATCCAGCTCTCCGATCTGATGGAGAGCTATTGGACCAATTTCGCCAGGACCGGCAACCCCAACTCCGCGGGCCTGCCCGAGTGGCCCGAATTCGGCGTCGAAAGAAAGTACATTCGATTTCAGCAGGACGGCAAGGTGGTTCCGCTCGCGAGCCTGCGCGACGCCCCGTGCGCCGTGTACCGGGATTCAATCGCATCGCTAGTAACTCACTAGCGCCGTGACTGCCAGGTCCGCTCCCTTACGGTCGCGGTTCGGTGCCGGCACGGAACCGCGCGCGTCAGCAAGCGGACGAACCAGAAGATCCCCAGACTCATGTAACCTTTTCGGGACCTGCGATAATCCAAGTGTATAGGGAGATCTCTGTTGACACTCATCCGCCGTAGGGGCCACGCCCCGGCGATCGTTGCCGTTGCGCTCGTGCTCTTGCTCTCGGGATGCGGCGGACCAAAGCCCGCGGCGGCCAGTTCGTCTCCGTCCGCGGAGGCCGTACAGCCCGGCCTGCTGGTAGTTCCGCCCGATCAGCTGGCCCACCTGAAAGTCACCCCCGTCCGGAAGACCACCTGGACCAACGCCGTCCATACCACCGGGACGGTCGACTGGAACAACGACCGCACCACCCCCGCCATCACCCAGGTCAGCGGCCCCATCGTCCGCATCGTCGCCGAGCCCGGCAACAAGGTGACCGAAGGCCAGCCGCTGCTCTACGTGAACAGCCCCGACGTCACCAACGCCATCGCCACCCACAAGCACGCGCGCATTCACCAGGACCTGGCCGAGCGTACGCTCGCGCGCAGCGCCGACCTGCTGGCTCACCACGCCATCGCCCAGAAGGATTACGAAGCCGCCGAGTCGGATTTGAACGACGCCTCGACCGACGTTCAGAACAGCCTGCAGGCCCTCAAAATCTTCGGCATCACCGAGCAGGAGATCGAAGCGGCGCAACACGCCGGCACCTCCATCAGCCCGCAACTCGCCGTACGCTCGCCCATCGCCGGCATCGTGGTGCAGAAGCTGGTTTCGCCCGGCCTGCTGATCCAGGCCGGCGCCACCACCTGCTTCCTCATCAGCGATGTTTCCACCGTCTGGGTGCAGGGCCACGTCTTCGACCGCGACCTGCCCTCGGTCCGCGTGGGCGATGCGGTGCTGGAGACCAACCCGTCGCTGGCAGAGTCCTTCCACGGCACGGTCGAGTACGTCGGCGCCATGCTCGATCCGGCCACGCGCACCACCCCGGTCCGCATTGTGACGCACAATCCCGGCGGCGTCCTCAAGAAGGATATGTTCGTGGACGCGGTGATTCACACCCGCACCACGCGGAACGTTCTGGTGGCGCCGATCTCGGCCGTCCTTCATAACGCCCAGAACGAACCATTCGTCTATGTGGAAGTGCGGACCGGCGCCTTTGCCCAGCGCCTGATCCAGATGGACGGCCAGCAGGATGGCCTGGTAGAGATCGTGAGCGGGCTCCGCGAAGGGGAACAGGTCGTCTCGGAGGGCAGCCTGTTTCTCGACTTCATCACCAGCCCGGACTAGCGCTATGACGAACGGCTCTGCGTTGGATGTGGCTTGCTTGTGGGGCGGACCCCCTGGTCCGCACGGGTCCCCCAGGACCCGTCTCCTCGCTGACGCAGGCCGACGAGGGCGTCGGCCGCGGACCAGGGGGTCCGCCACCACCCTATGATTGCCCGCGTCGTCTCCTTCGCCCTGGCCCAGCGGTTCCTGATCGTGGTGGCCTCGATCGCCCTCATGTTCTGGGGCGCCTGGGCCTTCTCAAAGCTGCCCATCGACGCCTACCCGGATCTCTCGCCTCCCCACGTCGAGATCGTCAGCCAGTGGCCCGGCCACGCCGCCGAAGAGGTGGAGCGTCTCATCACCATCCCTCTCGAAGTGGAGATGAACGGCATTCCGCGCCTCGAGGCGTTGCGCTCGATTTCGCTCTACGGCCTTTCGTCGGTGCAGATGAATTTCCAGTACGACGCCGACCCCTACTTCGTCCGCGAGCAGGCCTTCGAGCGCGTGGGCAATGCTACCGTGCCCCAGGGCGTGACGCCCGGCATGTCGCCGTTGTTCAGCCCCAGCGGCCTGATCTACCGCTACGTTCTTCAAAGCCCCGATCGAACGCCGCAGGACCTCAAGACCCTCGACGATTGGGTGCTCGGGCGCCGCTACCGCAGCATTGAAGGCGTGGCCGACGATTCCGGCTTCGGCGGCACCGTGATGCAGTACCAGGTCGTGCTCGACCCCAACAAGCTGTTCGCCTATGGAGTGAGCGTCCCCCTGATCCTGCAGCAACTGGGCGTCAATAACTCGAACGCGGGCGGAGGCTTCTACTCGCAGGGCGGGCAGTTCTACTACATCCGCGGCCTGGGCCTGGTCCGTGACACCAAGGACATCGGCAATATCGTTCTCGCCACGCGCGGCGGCATTCCGATTTACGTGAAGGACGTCGCGAAAGTCGAGATCGGCCACGCCCCGCGCCTCGGCCAGTTCGGCTACATGAGCCAGGACGATGCGGTCGAAGGCGTCATCCTCATGCGCGTCGGCGAGCAGGCGCAGGTGATTCTGAAGCGCGTCGAAGAGATGACCGACGACCTCAACCGCCACGTGCTGCCGCCCGACGTCAAGATCGTTCCGTTCTACGACCGCAGCGGCCTGGTGGAGGAAACCACCCGCACCGTCGAGGGCAACCTGCTGCGCGGCATGGTGCTGGTGCTGATCATCCTGGGCCTGTTCCTGTTCAGCGTGCGCACGGCGCTCATCGTGGCGGCCACCATTCCCTTCGCCCTGCTGTTCTCCTTCATCTGCCTCGACTGGCGGCACATCCCCGCCAACCTGCTTTCGATCGGGGCGATCGACTTCGGCATCATCGTCGATGGCGCGGTGGTGATGGTCGAGAACATCTTCCGCGAGCTGGCCGAGCGCGAGGGGCAGGAGGCGCGCATTATCGACGTGATCCGCGCCGCGGCGCACGATGTGGAGCGGCCGATTTTCTA